>CAZNNX010000007.1:0-41312 GCA_964574485.1 uncultured Saprospiraceae bacterium
CTTCAAGACAGCCAGGAGATTTTCAATCCGGCTATGTAATCTGGTATAATTCCCATACAAATAGACAGGGCTGTACTCTCGTAGTGCAGCCTTTTTTTATGTAAAATTCATCATAACTCTGCCGAATTATTGTATTTTCGCATCCTATAAATCTGACTCATTCATTTTACTTATGGAAACATTATCATACAGCCCAAAATATAAAATCAGAATTGTCACAGCCGCTTCCCTGTTTGATGGACACGATGCTGCTATTAATATTATGAGGCGTATCATGCAAAAATCTGGCGCAGAAATTATACACCTGGGACACAACAGATCTGCTCAGGATATTGTAGAAACTGCAATACAGGAGGACGTTCAGGGAATCGCCATTACTTCCTACCAAGGAGGACATAACGAATTTTTTAAATACATTTTTGACCTTTTACATGAAAGAGGAGCCGGACATATTAAGATTTTTGGAGGAGGCGGTGGTACAATCCTACCCTCTGAAATTGAAGATTTACACCAATACGGTATCTGCAGAATCTACTCTCCCGACGATGGTCGTGCCATGGGTCTTCAAGGAATGATCAATGACTTGTTGCAAAAATGCGATTTTGCTACAGGAAAAAATATCAAATCCGAGCTGGAGCAATTCCTTTCAAAAGACAAATACGCTATTGCCAGATTAATCTCTGCTGTTGAAAATCAACCGGAGGAATCAGATAATTGGCTAGGGGAAATAGAAAAAATGGCATCAAAATCCATGGCTCCTGTTCTAGGCATCACCGGAACGGGCGGAGCTGGAAAATCTAGCTTGGTAGATGAATTGGTACGCAGATTTTTGATGGATTTTCAAGATAAATCCATTGCCGTTGTTTCAGTTGATCCCTCTAAAAGAAAAACAGGTGGCGCATTACTGGGCGACAGAATACGAATGAACGCTATCAATTCTTCCAGAGTCTATATGCGTTCTTTGGCAACGCGCCAGTCTAATTTGTCTGTATCAAGATACATTGGAGATGCTGTAAGTATATTAAAGGCTGCTGGCTACGATTTTATTATTCTTGAAACCTCTGGTATTGGTCAATCAGATACTTCAATTACTGATTTATCAGATCTTTCTCTGTACGTCATGACCCCAGAATACGGTGCGGCCACGCAACTTGAAAAAATAGATATGCTTGATTTTGCTGATTTGATCGCTCTGAATAAATTTGATAAGAGAGGAGCACTCGATGCCTTGAGGGATGTCAGAAAACAGTTCAAGAGAAACCACAATTTATGGGAAACTGAGGACGACGCTCTACCCGTTTTCGGAACCATTGCCTCTCAATTCAACGACCCCGGCATGAACAGACTATACAGGGCTGTAATGGATACCATCCAAAAGAAAAAAAACAATTCGCTCAGTTCTCATTTGACCATATCAAACGAAATGAGTGAAAAAATATATATCATCCCCCCTGCCCGTACAAGATATCTTTCCGAAATCAGTGAAACCATTCGCAGATATGCTAAAAATCTTGAGGATCAAGCACAACTGGCAGACGACTTACAAGCCTTGGAAAAAAGTGCATCTCTTATTTCCGATCGCGATATCGCCAATTCAATTCTAGGCTTATTTCAAAAAAAATACGCCTTCCTGGATGGTGACAAACAGGAACTTCTTAAAAATTGGTCCTCAACCCTGGATAATTACAAAAACGAAGAATATATCTATTACGTGCGTGGCAAAGAACTCCGTGTAAAAACACATACCCTTTCCTTGTCGCAAACACCTATTTCCAAGGTAGCAACTCCCCGATTCCACTCTTGGGGTGATATTATTAGATGGTCGGGACAAGAAAACTTTCCGGGATTTTTCCCTTATACTGCAGGTGTTTTTCCATTTAAAAGATCTGGGGAAGATCCAACCAGAATGTTCGCCGGTGAAGGCAATCCCGAAAGAACCAACAGAAGATTTCATTATGTATCTTTGGGCATGCCCGCACACAGACTTTCAACAGCATTTGATTCAGTGACCCTCTATGGAGAAGACCCTGACTACAGACCTGACATTTATGGAAAAATTGGTAATTCTGGTGTTAGCATTTGCTGCCTTGATGATGCCAAAAAACTATATTCAGGCTTTGATCTTTGCGATCCTAAAACCTCCGTTTCAATGACCATCAATGGCCCTGCGGCTACCATCGCAGCTTTTTTTATGAATGCCGCCATCGATCAACAATGTGAGAAATATATCAAAGAGAAGGGCTTGGAATCTTTAGTTGAAAATAAATTACTGGAAAAATACGAATCAAAAGGCATCAAAAGACCCACATACCTTGGAGAGCTTCCAGAAGGAAATAATGGACTAGGACTTTTACTTTTGGGAATAACAGGTGATGAAATTTTAGAACCGGCTGTTTATCAAGAACTTAAAGCCAAAGCACTCTCCTCTGTACGAGGTACTGTACAGGCAGATATCCTCAAAGAAGACCAGGCTCAGAATACCTGTATTTTTTCCACTGAGTTTTCACTTCGCGTTATGGGTGATGTCCAACAGTACTTTATTGACCATCTCGTTCGTAATTTTTATTCTGTTTCCATCTCCGGATATCATATTGCAGAAGCAGGTGCAAATCCTATTACGCAACTTGCATTTACCCTGGCAAACGGATTTACTTTTGTAGAATATTATTTGTCGCGTGGAATGAAAATTGACGATTTTGCCCCCAATCTTTCTTTTTTCTTCTCCAATGGTATTGATCCTGAATATGCTGTAATAGGCAGAGTGGCCAGAAGAATTTGGGCCAAAGCTATGAGAGAAAAATACCAGGCCAATGAGCGTTCTCAAATGTTGAAATATCACATTCAGACTTCCGGTCGTTCCTTGCATGCACAAGAGATTGCGTTCAATGACATAAGAACCACCTTGCAAGCGCTCTATGCTATTTATGACAATTGCAACTCACTCCATACCAATGCTTATGACGAAGCTATTACCACACCAACAGAGGAATCTGTTAGGAGAGCCATGGCAATTCAACTGATTATCAATCACGAGTTAGGATTAGCGAAAAATGAAAATCCAATTCAGGGATCTTTCATCATCGAAGAATTAACTGATTTGGTTGAAGAAGCAGTACTCGCGGAATTTGATAGAATTACAGAAAGGGGTGGTGTTTTGGGCGCAATGGAAACTATGTATCAGAGAGGTAAAATTCAAGAAGAAAGTCTACACTATGAAATGCTTAAGCATACTGGTGAATTTCCAATCATTGGCGTAAATACTTTCCTTTCCAAAGAGGGTTCCCCTACTATCATACCAAGCGAGGTTATCAGGGCAACGACAGAAGAAAAAGAAGCGCAAATTTCAACCCTAAGTAGCCTGCACCAAATTTCTAAAAACCAAATGGAAGCTGCTCTGAAACATTTACAAAAATCTGCGATTCAAAATGATAATCTTTTTCATGCTCTCATGGAAGCTGTGAAATATTGTTCTCTTGGTCAGATAACACAGGCCTTGTATGAAGTCGGTGGTCAATACAGAAGAAATATGTAAGCCCACACAGCTTCTTCCTTATCATCTCCGCCCTGAAAAAAAAGAGCAAAAGGAAACCTTTGCCGGACACTCTTATGTATTTGGAATTTTGCTTGGATTCTAAGTTTTTTCTTATCTTTGTGAAAGGTAATATAATTTTTTACTTCGTTTATATATAATATTCAGATTTTCAACTGATTAGTTGAAATTAAAGATAAAAAACTGTACAGAAATGCTGCAGTTGCATAATTGAAAGGATATGAAATTATCATATAACTGGCTATCAAGCTACTTAAAGACAGATTTGCCAGTGTCTGTCCTTGTTGAAACACTTACTTCCATTGGATTGGAGGTTGAGTCTACCGAGTATAAAGAAAACATCAAAGGTGGCCTGGAAGGTATCTACGTCGGAGAAGTACTTAGTTGCGAGAAACACCCCGAAGCAGATCGTCTTTCACTAACTTCCGTGTCTTTGGGTGAGTTGGGTGAGTTCCCGATAGTTTGCGGAGCTCCTAATGTTCGTGCCGGACAAAAAGTATTGGTTGCAACGGTAGGCGCTACATTATATCCACAATCCGGCGAGGCCCTTACCATAAAAAAAAGTAAAATTCGCGGTGCTGCTTCAGAAGGTATGATCTGTGCAGAGGATGAACTTCAATTAGGCAGTTCACATGATGGAATTATCGTTCTCGATTCTCAAGCAGTCGCGGGGCAAAAAGCTGCGGATTATCTGAATAGTTTGGGTGGTTATAAAGGAAAAAAGATCGAAACTGATTTACTCATTGAAATCGGTCTCACCCCCAATCGTTCTGATGCCACCAGCCATTGGGGTGTAGCTTTTGATTTACATGCTGCCCTCAGCCTTATTCACCCTGGAAAATCTGAATTAATAAGACCTGTAATTCATAGCTTCGAGCAGAGCAATCAAAAATTAGCTCTGCAAATTCAGGTTGAAGATGATTTGCTCTGTCCGCGTTACTCTGGCGTATGTTTGACGGGTGTAAAGATTCAAGAATCACCTGAATGGCTAAAAAACAGATTAATAGCAATTGGATTACAACCTATCAACAATGTGGTGGACCTAAGTAATTTCATTTTACATGAGTGCGGTCAGCCTCTTCACTGCTTTGATTATGACAAAATTAAGGAGAAGAAGATTATTGTAGGACTTGCAGAAAAGGGTAAGATTTTTAAAAGTTTAGATGGCCAGGATAGAATGTTAAAAGGTTTTGAATTGTGTATCATGGATGCCCAAAGAGAACCTATGTGCCTTGCAGGTGTCTACGGTGGATTTGATTCTGGAGTAAGTGCTGAAACTCAGAATTTATTTATTGAATCAGCTCATTTTAATGCCAAATCTATCCGAAAAACAAGTATGTCGCATTTACTTAGAACGGATGCTGCCAGTTGTTTCGAAAAAGGCTCAGACCCTAATCTAACCGTTTTTGCCTTAGAAAGATTTGTATCCTTATTGCAGGAAATCTGTCCGGCGCAGCTTGCCTCTGATTGGTTTGACGTCTACCCCAATCCGATACCTCAGGTAAATTTAGAAATAAGATTGGACCGTGTTAGATCTGTTACCGGTTATCCCATTTCAAACGAGGAAATCCTTCAGGTTTTAAGGCTTTTAGATATGGATCCTCAGTTTGTGAGTGACGCTGTATGTCAGGTTAAAATTCCAAGCAACAAAACAGATGTTTTGAGAGAAATAGATGTAATTGAAGAGATTTTAAGAATTTACGGCTTCAATCGTTTTGTAACATCTACAGAAATCAAGTTTAACCAAAACCAGCTTAAAAAGGTTAGTTCACACAAAGTAAAATCCAAAACAGCGGAATGGTTGTCTGCTATGGGATCAATGGAGTGTATGAACCTCTCATTGAGCAAATCCATCTACTACACAAAAGACGGATCTTCCTCAGATGCACTGGTTTACATAAACAATACATCCAATCAGAATTTGGATATTATGCGTCCTGATTTATTGTTTGGCATGTTGGAAACCTTGATACACAATCAAAACAGACAACAGTCTGACCTAAGCTTATTTGAATTTGGAAAGTCTTATCATAAAATAGATGATAATCAATTCAAAGAAATTGAACATTTATGCCTGATAAAAACCGGATTACAGCACCAAGAATCTTGGATTGAAAAGAATCCAAAATCTGTTGAATACTATCATTTAAAAAGAGAAATTGTTTCTCTTTTTGAAAAATGGGGTATTGAAATAGAATCCTCTCAATTTAAAAAAGAAACGATTGAAAATGATCCTCTTTGGGCCTACGGCTTATCTTATCAAAGAGGCAGGGATGTCATTCTTAAATTAGGTAGAATTCATCCGTCGGTATGTTTTGACATGGGCATCAAAACTGCTGTATTTTTTGCCGACATTCAATGGGCAACTGTGCTTCAAATTATTTCCAAAAAGAAAACGATTTATCAACCGCTCCCTAAATTCCCTATGGTTAGAAGGGATTTGGCCTTGGTTTTAGAAAAATCAATTACATTTGAATCAATAAGTCAAATAGCCCACAAAGTATTGAAAAATAATTTACTACAATTAAATCTTTTTGATGTTTACGAAAACGAGGAGCAACTGGGTCCAAATAAAAAATCCTGTGCCATCAGTTTTCAAGTTCAAGATCCACAGAAAACACTAAAAGATCAGGATATTGATCAGTGGATGCAGGAATTAATGCATAAATATGAGAAAGAATTAGGTGCAATCATTCGAAAATAATACAGGCCAAAAGCTGAGGTACCCAAAAAATAATATGTCAGAATTAAAGTCCATAGATATAGAAATTGCAGGAAAAAAATTCCCCGTATTACTGACAGAGGGTGAAGATTTAATCATTCACAAATTAAGTCTTCGAATTAATCAGGAATATGAGGAACTTACCAAAAAATACGGAAATCAATTACTAAAAACGGATATTTTGAGCATGCTGCTTTTTACCTATGCCAAAAAATGGGCAGATGAATTAATCAAACAAAAACAAAATCAGATACCTGAAAACAATGAAAAAGAATCCAATCAAATTGATGAAGAAAGTTCGCAAAGGTTGGAAAATTAATTAAACAGTTAAATATTGAATTATGATAACAACAATAATAGTTGCGATAGTAGCCTTAGGGGGTGGATTTGTGGGAGGGCAAATGATGCTCAAAAACATGAATAAAGGAAAAGAGTCTGACCTTGAGCAAAAAATGTCCAAGATTTTAACAGAGGCACAGGAAAATGCCAGGAAAAAAGAAGAGGAAGCTAAATCTGTTGCAGATAAAATAATAAATGATGCCAGATCTAAGAGTGAAAATATCAAACAACAAAAAATGTTGGAAGCCAAAGAACATTGGATCCAAAAAAAGGCAGAATTTGATGAAAAAACAACAGAAAGAGAAGCTCGTGTGAAATCATCTGAAATTGATCTCAAAGATAGAGCCAATAACCTTCAAAACAAGGAAAGAGAGGTTCAGAGGCTGAATAAAGACATTGAAGTACAACGTCAGAAATTAGAACAACAGTTGCAGACCATTGAAAATCAGAAATCTATCTTAGACAACAAAGAACATGAGTATCAAAAAGGTCTGGAACGTATTGCTAAAATGTCAGTTCAGGAGGCAAAAGAAGAATTAATCAAGAGCATCAGAGATAAGGCTGAATCAGAAGCTATCACTTTTGTTAAAGAGCGTGTTGAGGAGGCAAAATTAACTGCCAACAAAGAAGCCAAGAAAATTGTTATTCAAACCATTCAAAGAATGGCAGCAGAATACACCATTGAAAATACTGTTTCTGTTTTTCAATTGGATTCAGATGATTTAAAGGGGCAAATCATAGGAAGAGAAGGAAGAAATATCCGAGCATTGGAAGCGGCAACTGGTGTAGAAATTATTGTTGACGATACTCCGGAAGCAATCATCATTTCCAGCTTCGACCCCGTAAGAAGGGAGGTTTGCAGGCTTTCCCTACAAAGATTGGTAGCAGACGGAAGAATTCACCCTGCTCGTATTGAAGAAGTTGTTGCCAAAACAAAAAAGCAGATTGAAGAGCAAATTATGGAAATTGGCCAAAGAACAGCTATTGAACTAAACATTCACGGACTACAGCCTCAATTGATTCGCATGGTAGGAAGAATGCGTTTCCGTTCCTCTTATGGTCAAAACTTACTCAAACACTCCATAGAAGTAGCCAAACTATGCGCTACCATGGCAGCTGAACTTGGGCTTTCTCCACGAGAGGTTAAATTAGCTAAAAGAGCTGGATTACTACATGATATTGGAAAAGTATCAGAGGAAGAAACAGAACTTTCTCATGCTATCCTGGGTATGAAATTATGTGAAAAGCATGGCGAAAAAGCAGCCGTTGTGAATGCCGTAGGTGCACACCACGACGAGGTTGAGATGAAGTTTATTATTTCACCCATTATCCAAGCCTGTGATGCTATCTCAGGTGCCCGTCCAGGAGCAAGAAGAGAAATCTTGGAAAGCTACATGCAAAGAATTAATGAGCTTGAACAAATTGCCCAAAGCTATGAAGGTGTTCAAAAAGTCTATGCTATGCAGGCAGGTAGAGAATTGAGGGTAATTGTTGAAGCTGAAAAGGTAACAGATGAAAAATCAGATGAATTGTCTTTCTCCATCTCTCAAAGAATACAAAACGAAATGCAGTATCCAGGACAAATAAAAATAACAGTCATCCGGGAAAAAAGATCAGTATCATTTGCAAGATAAAAAAAGTGGGTTCATCCCACTTTTTTTATGTCCAGCCTTCTAAACTATAATTCCTCAAAAACAAAATTGCCTTTTCTAAATCATCTGAAAAGATGCGGTCTTTTTCAAACCTGGGTACTTCTTTTCTAAAATCAGAGAGCAATTGCTCTAAAACAACGCTTGTAGCTGCAGAGCGAAATCCCATTGCCTGAGAGGCGTTTATCAGTTCAATAGCTAAAACCTTTTCTACATTCTCTACAACTTTGAATAATTTAGTACCTGCATTCGCTGCCATGCTTACATGATCTTCCTGACCGTTGCTCGACACAATAGAATCAACTGAAGCTGGGGTACAATATTGTTTATTCTGACTAACAATTGAAGCAGCTGTATATTGACCTATCATCAAACCAGAATGTAGGCCAGATTGAGAGGTAAGAAAAGGAGGTAATCCACGCTGACCACTAATCAACTGATAAATTCTACGTTCTGAAATATTTGCTAATTCAGCTACTGCAATAGCAAGAAAATCCAATACCAAAGCAATCGGCTGGGCATGAAAATTTCCACCGGAAAGTATGGCATCAGAATCAGCAAAGATGTTAGGATTATCTGTTGTGCTATTTAGCTCTCGCTCTAATACAGATTCCACATAGGCAATTGTGTCCTTGGTGGCCCCATGTACCTGAGGGATACATCTAAAAGAATAGGGATCCTGCACTACATTTTTTTCTATTTGCATGTGAACACTGCCATTCAAAAATCTCCTGATATTCTCAGCTGTTTTAATCTGACCCTGATGCGGTCTGATTTCATGAATTCTGGAGTCAAAGGGACTTAAGACTGAACCAAATGCATCCAGGGATATACTGGCAATGATATCTGCCCACAAAGACAATTTCTTGGATTTTATCAAAGAATAAATTCCATAGGAAAGAGAAAACTGTGTGCCATTTAACAAAGCCAAACCCTCTTTCATACCCAATTTTATAGGCTTCAATTCAAGTTTTTGAAACAGATCTGCTGTTTCATATACCTTGCCTTCATAATATACCTTCCCCATTCCCAGAAGTGGTAAAGAAAGATGTGCCAAGGGAGCTAAATCGCCCGAGGCCCCAAGAGAACCCTGTTGGAATATGAGAGGATAGATTTTTCGATTGTACAATTCAATTAATTTTTCAATAGTTTCTCTTTTTACGCCAGAGTAACCTTGAGATAAATTAATTATTTTCAAAAACAGCATTATTTTAATAATATCCTCCGGAACAAGATCTCCAACACCAAAGGCATGTGACATAACCAAATTCACCTGTAACTCTTCAAGGGATTGGGCATCTATTTTAATATCACACAAAGATCCAAATCCGGTATTAATACCATAAAAACACGAATCAGAGTTTAACACCTTATTTTGCAAATAGTTGCATGAATTTTCTATTAAATTAATTGATTCAAAAGATAATGATATTTTATCTTTATCTGATAAAAAATAATTAAATAAATCTATATTAATATGATGTTTATCAATTGTATACATATTTTAAATTATTAATTTATTGTTACAAAAATTACTTTTTTTACTAGTTAAATTATTTTAGCAATTGTTAAAAAACGGGCAAGCAAAACTAAAAACATCTATGACATTCAAAATTACCTTAATTTTGTAATTAGAATAATAAATATGATTCGTTTTATAAGTAAAAACAACAAACTTGGGCAGTTCATAGCGCAAATCCTTTTGCTCTTTGTCCTCTTTTTTACTTGTACTGAGGCCTTTTGTAAAACATTAAAAAAGTTTGATAACGGCGATCTTCAAAGTATTGAAGAACTTTATGAATTTGAAATTGAAATTCAGAAAAAATCCGAAAATAGCACGGAGTCTGATCCAACACAAACAAATGGTTCAGAAAAAAATTTAGAAAAGGAGCTATTCCATAAGTTAAATTGGACGATTAGCTCTCCTATGAATTTTCTACAAATTCTACATTTAAAATCATGTACACAAATTAAAGAAGGAAATTTAAGATTACATCCTTCTCAATCTTTTCGCAAAAGAAAGGATTTATTAATTCAATTCCATTGTTTCATTTTTTACGAGTTTTCTGTTGTTAAAAACCCCAATTACGGATTTTTTAACAATTAGAAATTAACATATGGAAAACACACAAAATTTTAAAAATACCCCAAGTGAGGGATTCAAAGGTTTTATACAAAATTGGAAACAAGATGCTTTTTCTGGATTTCTTGTTTCACTGATAGCATTACCACTCAGTTTAGGTATAGCCGGGGCTTCTGGCTTCCCCCCTATTATGGGAGTCTTAACTGCTATTATTGGTGGTCTGGCCGTTTCTTTTTTTTCAGGTTCAGCACTTACTATCAAAGGTCCTGCAGCTGGATTAATTGTTATTGTAGCTGGAGCTGTTGAAGCGCTGGGTCAGGGAGATGCTGTTTTAGGATGGAAATTAACATTGGGAATTGTTGTCATTGCTGGTTGCATACAGATTCTTTTTGGATTATTAAAAGTTGCCAGTTTGGCTAATTTTTTTCCTTTATCAGCCGTTCACGGAATGCTTGCAGCTATAGGAATCATCATTTTGTCTAAGCAAATTCATTTTGCTTTGGGAATCGATCCAGTTTTGCTTAAGGGAAAAGAACCTATGGAATTGTTAATGATGATACCAGAAAGTTTGGCTCAGTTAAACCCATTTATAACTGCTATTGGCTTAATTAGTGTACTTATTCTATTTACACTTCCATCGATAAAAAATAAGATTGTAAAGTCTATTCCCGCTCCATTGGTGGTTCTGGTACTTGGAATTGTTCTAGGGCAGTATTTCCAACTATCCAGACCTGAATTTTCGCAACTCAAACCCCTGGTGAACCCGGGTAATCTAAGTTTACAAGTACCAGTTGACTTCTCCGCTCTGTGGAATCATCAGTCTTATATATTTTTTCAATATCTATTTCTTTTTACCATCATAGGAAGCGTAGAATCTTTATTAACTGCCAAGGCCATTGATTTACTGGATCCTTGGAAAAGGAAAGCCAGACTCAACCTAGATCTTTTAGGCGTTGGTATCGGTAATGTGCTTTCGGGATTACTTGGTGGTCTGCCCATGATTTCAGAGGTCGCAAGAAGCTCTGCAAATATAAATAATGGTGGCCGGACACAATGGGCAAATGCTTTTCATGGCTTATTCTTATTAATTTTTGTTGTTGTACTTATCCCTGTTATAAAATTGGTTCCCATGGCAACCTTGGCGGCTATGCTCATTTTCGTAGGAGTTAGACTGGCATCACCAAAAAATTTCATACATAGCTTACATGTTGGTAAAGAACAATTACTGGTTTTTGTAACAACCATTGTTGTTATCCTTTTTACCGATTTGTTGATAGGTATTTTTGCAGGAATTATTTTGGAACTGTTTATAAATTTTTATTTGGGACAAAAATTAGCTACACTTTTCTCACCAAATTTTACCTTTTCGAAAAAAAATGAGAACCAATATCTAGTTTCACTTAAAGGAGCATACACCTTCAGCAATTGGATTAAATTTGAGAAAAAAATAAATCAACTTCACAACGCTACCGTTTTAGAAATAGATGTTAAAGAAGTTCATTTGATTGACCATTCATTTATGGAAAATCTAGAACATCTAAAAGATGAAAAATTATCTGAAGGCTGTGAAATTCAATTTTCTGGGCTTGAAGAGATGAAAAGAATCGGTATTTCCTCATCCAGTGCTTGCGTACGATAAATCATCCTTTTATGAGTTCCAATCACGACAGCAGCATTCTTGAAATGCTTAAGCATTATTTACCCACACAGGCTCCGTTAAAGGATTTTATACATCACAATACCTTACATGCTTTTCAGCATAATTCATTCCACCAAGGCTTGTTTTACGCTGCGCAATGGTTTGATTATAAGACCTATCTCAGCCTGGATGACTATCGAAAAGCTTATGCCAACAATGAAATTGAACCCTCAATTGTCAGGCATCAACTGGATAAAAACAGTTTGGATGCGTCAGAATGGTTAGAAAAATTGTTGCACAAAGACTATGATGAAGAAATAAAACCCAAAATTGGTTTATACAGAAAAAACTGGTCTGAAAAACACCAATTAAATCTTGACAAAGAGGTTCATCCAGTACTTTTTAAAATCATTGGCGCATTTCTTGATCAGGGGGTTTCTATTTGGAATCTACCTACTACACACAAATCTTTTATTGAATCCATTCAATATGTTGAGCTATACTCCGCATCAAGTTTTTTCAAAACAAAAGAGGTTAGAGACGCCTTTATTCACCTTAGGTATAATCTGGATGAATTATTGGAAAAAATATCAGGATCCAAAGAATCTCATGCCTATTATTTGTTAGATCAACAATTTGCACACCCAGGATGGAGTGGTATGGTATCAGTTTTGGAAGATCAACCCCAAACATTGGTAGATAAAAGAAAGATCAGCTTGGAGGAGTTTATTTTATTGGAATTGTACCTCGAATGGGATATCCTTGTTTATAAATTAGGTAATCATTTCAAACCTCTGAGCTATGCATTGCCTGATTTTGATTTTCATTTTTTTTCTCAAAATTTTGAAGACAAAGAAGAGCTTTTTACTGTTTATAAAATCTGGCAGGAATCATTTGAATGGACATACTATGATCAGGTTTTGAGTGCATTACTCTATGCTGAACAAATTCCCAGTACCCATTCAGGCAAAAGCTTTCAAGCCATTTTATGTATAGATGACCGGGAGTGTTCGTTCCGTAGATACCTGGAACAGTTAGACCCCAACTGTAAAACTTTTGGCACTCCAGGCTTTTTCGGTGTAGACGCATTTTTCCAGTCTGAAAATAGCAAGTTTGCAACCAAAATTTGTCCTGCTCCTGTGCAACCCAAACATATTATCCTGGAACAACAAACCAAAAGTAGTCACAAAAAAGACTTTCATCTTACAAAATCAACACATTCCCTGCTTGGAGGATGGTTAACTGCTTTTTCTCTTGGATATTGGTCAATCATTCAATTGGCTATTAACCTGTTTAGGCCTAAATCAAATGCACTGGTTGTGAGTTCATTTAGACATATGGATCCTGAAGCACAACTCACGGTGGAACATCAGCACAATGATGAAGTCCATGGATGCCAAGTCGGCTATACGCTTAATGAAATGACAAACAGAGTGGAAAATCTGTTAAAAAGTATAGGTCTTGTGGATCAATTCGCCCCATATATTTATGTAGTGGGCCACGGTGCCAGTAGTGTCAATAATACACATTATGCTGGTTATGACTGCGGCGCTTGCAGTGGAAGGCCAGGCTCAGTCAATGCCCGAGCTTTCTGTATTATGGCGAACCATCCAAAAGTCAGACTAGCCCTTAAAAACAAAGGATTAGATATCCCGGAATCGACAAGATTTATTGCTGCACTACACGAAACAACTCAGGACGAAATTGCATTTTACGACCTACAACTTTTATCAGAGGAGCAGAAAAAAAGGCATAAAGAAATAGAAATGATTTTTCATTCTGCCTTATCACTTAATGCCAAGGAACGTTCCCGAAGATTTATCCTGACGGACAGTCATGGAACTGCTGATCAAGTTCATGAAAATGTCAAACTACGCGCAGTATCATTATTTGAACCAAGACCTGAGTTGAATCATGCGACAAATGCACTTTGTATCATCGGAAGAAGAGAAATCACAGATCATTTATTTTTAGATCGCAGGGCCTTTATGAATTCCTATCATTATCAGGTTGATCCAGAAGGTAAATACTTGCAAGGAATTTTGAATGCGGCAGCACCTGTTTGTGGAGGAATTAACCTAGAATATTATTTCTCACGAGTTGATCCTTACAAATTGGGTGCGGGCACTAAGCTACCTCACAATGTGATGGGGCTCATAGGTGTAGCAAATGGCATGGAAGGAGATCTAAGAACAGGATTACCCACACAAATGGTTGAGGTACATGATCCGCTGAGATTACTAATGATTGTAGAGCACAAAGCTTCTGTTTTACTTCATGTAATTCAAAGTAATCCAGCCACATATGAATGGTTTCTGAATGAATGGATTCATTTAATTGTTCTTGATCCGGAGGAGCATCAATTGTATCAGTTTCAATCGGGAAAATTTGAACCTTATATGCCACAACTCTCGGCTTGTAAACTCAATACAGACCTCAATCAACTGATTGAAACAAAAGAATCGAATTTTCCTGTTTACATTTTAAATACTCCATCATGAATCTAACAGCTTGTATCCAAATTTTCATTGCTGTTCCCCTGATTGGATTTTTGAGCAGCCTTTTCATATCTAGAAAAAAGGAATATACCCTTTCTGCTATTGCATTTAGTACGGCAAGTGTTCAATTGCTTTGCTTTATTCCCTTTCTATTCATATGGATTTACCAGGGTTCTCAGGTTCTTAACCTAAGAGAAATCGCCCTCTTTGAATCTGAAGAATATGTATTTTTGATTGATTTTTTCTTTGATAAAATCACAGCAGTTTATCTATTGGTTGGATCTATTCTTACCTTTTTAGTTACTTTATATTCACGTTATTATTTGCACAGAGAAAAAGGATATAAAGATTTTTTTAATAGTATCCTGTTGCTCTATCTTGGGTACAATTGGACCATCTTCAGTGGCAATTTTGAAACCTTATTTATTGGCTGGGAACTATTGGGTATTTCATCTTTTCTTCTGATTGCTTTCTACAGAGAAAGATATCTTCCTGTTAGAAATGCCGTCAAAGTTTTTTCAATTTATAGAATTGGCGATATTGGTATTTTATTGGCTATGTGGGCAAGTCACCATTTATGGCATGAAAATATTAGTTTTCTTAAACTTTCAAATCAGGTTCTGGTTCACGAACATCTAATGAATCACAGCACGATTGGTATTTTTATTGCATCTATGCTTCTGCTCTCTGCCATTAGTAAATCTGCCCAGTTTCCATTCTCTTATTGGTTGCCCAGAGCTATGGAAGGACCAACCCCATCCAGTGCTATTTTTTACGGCTCGCTTTCGGTGCATTTTGGTGTTTTTCTGTTATTAAGAACTTATCCCTTTTGGCAAGAACAGTATGTTATTAGAATCCTCATCGCTTTAATCGGACTCACAACAGCTATACTAGCCTCTCAGATTAGTCGAGTGCAGACAACAGTAAAAACACAAATTGCCTATGCTTCCGTTGCTCAGATTGGATTAATGTTTATTGAACTGTCATTAGGTTGGCAAAATCTCGTATTATTTCATTTTGCCGGAAATGCTTTTTTAAGAACCTACCAACTGTTGGTTTCACCCTCTTTTGTGAGCTACAGAATAAGAGAACAACTATATCATTATATCCCAAGGTCATTGACACTGGAAGATAAATTACCCAAAAGAATAGAATTTACCTTCTATGTGCTTTCAGTAAAGGAATGGAATCTTGATAAAATAGTTGGAAAACTCATATTCTACCCACTAAAAAAAATGGGAAAGGCCTTTTCTTTCATGAACCTTAGTTCTTCTCTTATTTTTTCATTTCTATGGCTCTTGTTCGGATTTTTAATAATTTTTCAGAATGTATCTGTTCCTGAAATAGTGGTTCATTCCCTGCCTGAATGTTCTGCCCTTTTGGGAATGATCCTTGTCATTAGAAGCTTTGTAGAAAGGAAAAATCCTTTTTTAGTACTTGTCTTTATATTTCTCAACCATTTATTTATCTCATTGGCTCTGGCGCATAACGAACATTTTGACTTTTCACATCATATTTTATACCTGAGTGGAACCCTTCCTTCTGCACTCATCGGATATATTTGCCTGTATCTGTTAAGAAGAAAAGAACCTAATGCCTTTCACTTGAGTGATTATTTAGGGCACTCTTTTGAATATCGGGCTTTGTCCAATATATTTTTGTTGGCTTGTCTGGGTTTGATCGGGTTTCCCATTACCACATCATTTATAGGGGAAGATCTCATTCTGAGTCATATTCATGAAGATGATTTATTCCTGGCGTTTTGTGTCTCCATATCCTATGTAATGAGTGGGATCAGTATTATTAGGTTGTATGCCAGATTATTTTTAGGTCCGCATATAAAACATAATCATGCAGTTCCTTTTAAATATTCCTAAAAAAAATCCCACTGCAAAAGTGGGATTTTTTATAAAAACCTATGTTTTATATCTTCCGTAGGCATCATACAGCATTCATCTCGACCAAACCAACGATATCTATTTTTTGCAATCCATCGATAGATGCTATTTCTGATACAGGCCGGCAACAGAATGAAAATATACAACAGTGGCCATAGGCCCGATAAGGATTTTGCTATTCTGAGGGCAGCACTGCTTTCTGTGTAATAATGTCCATCTTGAATTAAAACTAAGGAATCTATTTTTCCCGATGGAAACCCTGCTTCTTTCAACAATTCGACTCCCTTTTCAGAAGTTAATGAAGCAAATAAAAACCTGACATGAGGATCTCTTTTCAATATAAACTGAACCGAATTTTGACAGAGCAAACAATGGCCATCAAACAAAAGGATGTATTTACTTTTCATTCTTTAAAAATTGTAGCCAATCCTGAAATTGTTCATCAGTCATTACCTTGGGAAACTTCGCCTGACCTCCCAGCTTTCCTTGTTTTTCCATCCACTTTAAAAACAAATGCTGGTCCAACAAATGAACTTGTATTTTTTTAAGTAAATTATCTTTTCTTTCTGTTGCATAGTCATCGTTCAGACCTGATAAAATACGGTCTAATCTCAGTGCAATTCGATCTGAATCTATTATTTTTTCAACCCCCAGATACCAATGGTGTTCAAAATGATTCTCAATTTTCAATGCTTTTACCGTAAATTCAGTAATAATCAGATCAAATTCTTTTTCAAGCATTTCGATTGCCTGGCACATATTATCCAAAGAAAGATGTTCTCCGCAAATACTTAAAAATTGTTTGGTTCTTCCTGTAATTTTAATCTCTGCCCGCTCGACATTAACAAACTTGATCGTATCGCCAATCAAATAACGCCAGGCACCAGAGCATGAGCTAAGGATGAGCGCATATTCCTCCCCTTCCAACACATTTTCTATTGAAACAGCTTTAGCTTCTTTCTTCAGGTTTCCCTGATTAAAATTACCTTCGTGAAAGGGTATGAATTCAAAAAAAACACCATTTTGTAATACCAATTCCATCGGCATTCCCTCATTGTCAAGACGTGTCTGACATGCAAGACAACCCTCAGAACTGTAATAGGTATCCAAAGTAATGATCGGTTTTGAACACAATTGCTCGAAACGCTTCCTGTAAGGGCCAAAATTAACTCCTCCAGAGACATACACCTGAAAATTTGGCCAAATTTCGTGAATATCAGAAACCTGATGATAGGAAATTACTCGCTCGAGCATGAGCTGAACCCAAGAGGGTATTCCTGCAATCGTGCAGATATCCCAATTTTTAGCCTGGGACGCTATGGCTTCAATCCTATCATTCCAATCTCTTATTTTAGTGATTTTCTTCCCGGGTCTGTAAAAAGTACGCAGCCAATAGGGCATTCGACTTGTATTGATTCCTGAAACATCTCCAATGTAAAGGTCACCTTTCTTTACAAAATCGGTAGTTGAGGATAACATCAAAAATTTTCTTCCGTAAAATGCAGCAGGCAATCCCAAATTGGTGGAATGAGAAAACATAAACTGAGATGTCTTTTTCATGGCAGATAACATCTCCCCACTCACAGGTATAAATTTACTTGGAGCTCCTGTCGTTCCGGAACTTAAGGCAAAATACTTAATTTTACCCGGCCATACAATATGCTCCTCTTCATTTAACAACCTATGCCACCAACCTGCATACATGGAAGAATAATCATGTATGGGAACCCTTCTTTGAAATTCCGCTACAAAATCGTCAGCATTTAATATCTCCTCAAATTGATAAAAATGTCCAAACTCAGTCTTCGAAGCTTTTGTAAGGAGTTTACGTAGGGTTTCTTCCTGCATCTCATACAGGGATTTTTTTTGCTGAGAGTTGCGCCTTTTATAAATTTTTAATCCTGTTTTGATAATTCTACCACCCAAGGACAATTCCATAGCCTTTTTGATTTTGTATGACCTCATTTTTAACTAAATCCACTTTGTTATAAAGGTTTAAATTGTAAATTTGTTGCCTATCTAAACTACAAAATTTTTATCTATTATGAAAAAGTTTTCCATTCTTGCTATTGCCCTTGTCATTAGTATTTTTTCCTTTGCACAAGAAACCAATAAAACTACCAACAAAAAAGATGGTGGTTATTATTTTACATTGGTGAAAGATATTGAAAAAACAGAAGTACAAAATCAAAACAGAACAGGAACTTGCTGGAGTTTTTCAGCTCTCTCTTTTTTTGAATCTGAGCTTCTTAGAATGGGCAAAGGGAAACACAATTTATCTGAAATGTTTGTTGCGCGTAAAGCATATGAAGACAAAGCCGTCAACTATGTGAGAATGCATGGAAATTTTAATTTTGGACCTGGGGGAGCTTTTCACGATATCCCTTATGTTTATAAAAAATATGGTGTCGTACCGGAAGAATTTTACAAGGGTTTGGAATACGGTGAAGACAAACACAATCACGCAGAATTAGACGCTATCCTAAGAGCTGTAGTTGAACAGGTAGCTAAAAATCCTCAGGGAAAATTAACTCCCGCCTGGACCAAAGCTGTTTCTGGTATTCTTGACGCCTATTTTGGTAAAACCCCCAATGAATTTAATTACAATGGAAAAACCTATACTCCCCAAAGTTTTGCCAAAGAATTAGGATTGGATATGAATGATTATGTAATTATAACCTCTTTCACACATCATCCGTTTTACGAACCATTCGTATTGGAAGTTCCGGATAATTGGGCCTTACAATCTGCCTACAATGTTCCCTTGGACGAGATGATGACTATAGCTGAACAGGCCCTGAAAAACGGATATGGCGTAGCCTGGGCTAGTGATGTTTCAGAAAAAGGATTTTCATTCAGAGATGGTCTGGCCATTGTTCCAGAAGACGAATCTACCATTTTGGTCAAAGGTAGGGATAACGCTCAATTCAACGATGCAGGAGCTCAAAAACAAAGTTCAGCCTTTGACGCCCCTGTTAAAGAAAAGACAATTACACAAGAAATGAGACAACTTGCCTTTGACAACTACCAAACGCAGGATGACCATGGAATGCACTTTACCGGTCTTGCTAAAGATCAATTGGGGACGACCTATTTTATTGTAAAAAACTCTTGGGGTAAGGCTAATGATTGCGATGGTTATTTCTATGCTTCTGAATCTTATTTCAAGTATAAAACGACCAATATTATGCTGCATAAGGATGCTCTCTCTAAAGAAATGAAGAAGAAATTAAACCTTAAATAAATTAATACACAATTTATGTTTCGTGCAACCTATCAACTTTTGCGTGTCTCTCTTTTGGGAATTTCAATTACCCTATCTGCAGTACTATGCGGGCAATATAAAATAAATAAAGAACTTGTGACCGACTCAGCTATGGTAGTTTCGGCTCATCCTCTTGCCTCTGAAGCTGGAAAAGAAATTTTAAAAAAAGGTGGGAATGCCATTGATGCCATGGTTGCTGTACATTTTGTATTGGCCGTTGTTTATCAACGTGCGGGAAATATAGGCGGAGGCGGATTTTTACTTTATCGTGATGCAAAAGGGGGGAAATATGCGCTGGATTTTAGAGAAAAAGCACCCCTGGCTGCAAAAAGGGATATGTATCTCGATACGCAAGGCAAAGCAATCGATAGCTTGAGCCGAGATGGGCACCTGGCTGTTGCTGTACCCGGTTCTGTTGCCGGAATCTTTGAAGCACATTCAAAATATGGAAGGTTGCCATGGTCAGATTTAATTGAGCCAGCGGTATACTGGGCAAAAAAAGGATTTCTGCTCACAGAGAAAGAGGCAGAAATATTGAATACATACAGAAATGATTTCAAGAAATTAAATCATCACTTACCCGTTTTTTACAATAAAAATCCTTGGAAAAAAGGAGATCGAATTGTACAAAAAGACTTGGCTCAAACCCTTACAAGAATTCAAAAACAAGGGGCAGACGGATTTTACAAAGGCAAAACGGCAGAACTCATTGAAGCCGAAATGATAAAAGGTAAAGGCATTTTGACCTTAAAAGATTTGGCTGCATACCAACCTGTTTGGCGAAAGCCTATTGAGTTTACATACCGAAACCAGTATAATATCATTACTATGCCCCCCTCCTCCAGTGGTGGTGTAATTCTGGCAGAAATGATGCAAATGGCAGAAAATTACCCCCTAGCCAAAATGGAATATCATGCTGTCTCTTCTACACACCTCATGGCCGAAATCGAAAAAAGAGCCTATGCAGACAGATCTCAGCATTTAGGAGATACCGACTTCTACCCCAGCCCGGTAGAAGCACTTTTGGATAAAGCATATGCTAAATCGCGCATGTCTGATTTTAGTTACCAAAAAGCGACAGCAAGCCAAGACATAAAACCCGGACAACCATCAAAAACCTCAGAACAAACCACCCATTATTCCATTCTGGACAAAGAGGGGAATGCAGTTGCCGTTACCACCACTGTGAATAACAATTTTGGCTCCCGCGTTGTAGTGCAACATGGAGGTTTTATTCTGAATAATGAAATGGATGACTTTAGTGCAAAACCCGGGAGCCCCAATTTATTCGGATTAATTGGAGCCGAAGCTAATGCGATTGCCCCCTCAAAAAGGATGTTGAGCTCTATGACCCCCACCCTGGTGGAAAAAGACAAACACCTTTTCCTCGTTTTGGGTACACCGGGTGGCTCTACCATCACAACCACTATTTTTCAGGTGCTCACTCAGCTGATTGATTACAATTTTTCCCTCTTTGATGCAATCCAAAATCCCAGGTTTCATCACCAATGGCTTCCCGACCGAATTGATTTTGAAAAAGATTGTTTTTCAATTGAAACTCAAAAAAAATTACAGGAAATGGGACATCAGCTAAGGGAGAGAGAGCCCATTGGTCGGGTTGATGCTATACAAGTGCTTCCCAACAGAAAAAAAGTAGGTGTTGGCGACCGCAGAGGTGACGATAGTGCCTCTGGATATTAAATAGCTTTCCTCCTCATCCAAAATTTATTGTTTCAATTATCTGTTCTACGATGTAAAAAACATCACAAATTTTCGTCTAATCTATTCTTAATCTGGGTTAAAAGTGCCTTGAATATACTTCATCGCAAGTCACAACACCCATAGTTTTATATTATATTTAATTTAAAGAAACTATAAATACCACCTTATGATTAGCGATCTAAGTAAAATTGAAATTCCAAAAGGGGAAGAGATTAAAGCTATGGATATTCGAATCGGAATCTATGATCTGATTAAAGAATCTCACCCTGAATTTGACAGGGATAGTATTATATCTGTGTCTGAGTTAAATTCATACAGACGCAAATATTTAAGTTTACTCATTATGCAAGAGCAAGGTGAACTTGGCCAGATACACCAGGATGTAGTTGAAATGATTAAAAATAATGCTTCTGTAACATCAAAATTAAGTAAGGAAACTATTTCCAATTTAAGTTTCGGACAAAAAATAGCAGATAAAATCGCTGCCTTTGGAGGAAGTTGGACTTTTATTGTTAGTTTTTTCTCATTTATTGTTATTTGGATGCTCTCTAATCTCATTGTAATTTCCAAGCATCCTTTTGACCCTTTTCCCTTTATTCTTCTCAATTTAATTTTGTCCTGCATTGCTGCTATTCAAGCACCTATCATTATGATGAGTCAAAACAGACAAGAACAAAAAGACAGAATCAGAAGTGAAAATGATTACAAAATAAATGTAAAGGCAGAATTGGAAATCAAATTACTCAATGAAAAAATAGACCATTTACTGATACATCAAAACAACAGACTGGTTGAAATTCAAGAAATTCAAGTTGATTATTTAGAAGATCTAACAAAACAAATAAAAGGATTGAAATCTAATAATCACTAGTTCTTTAATTGACCCAAGCAAAAGTTAATATGCTCCTCAACCGATTTATTATCAGGTTCCATTTTTTGTGCTGCCTGCAAATAAGGTAGGGCCTCACCAAATCTAACCTCCTCCATTAATACAATGCCCATAACAAAATTTGCCTCCGCTGCAGTTTGGTCATGATCAATTGAAAATTGAAGGTATATCTTCGCTTTTCCTAATTTCTCTTTACGCAAAATGGGATCTTTTTCATTTTGCAGTGCATCTTTTGCTATGATTAACCCTTTCACCTCATGAGCTCTCGGGTCTTTCGGATTTGCTTTCAAAGAGAGATCTACATATTCATTTGCCAGGTCCAGAGCTCCTAACAACTGATAGGATTTTGCAGCAATCAGACCTTGGTCAAGCTCTTTATAATTCTCATTCTTTTTAAATGGGAATAAAATCCGATTACAAAAACTACCCAAGGGGCTCGATGAATCCGAGTTTAATTTATGAAAAACATCTTTAGCATTTTTTAGACCATACCTGTCAATACAGGATTGGTTTTCATTTGTCTTCTTTGCAAAGATAATAGCAACAGGATCCATATATACTAACTCGTATTGGGCAGAATTAAATAAATTTCTGTACAATACAGGAATGATTTCTATATTTCTTCTTAACAAAACAACAGACTGAAAATTATATTTTTGATCTTCTTCCTCAAAAAGTGCAGGATTTTGTAAAATTTGATTGTATCGATCAAAAAATGCATTGGGGAAAACATCTAAATCTCTCAAATCAATATAAGTTTTGAACTGAGGAGCAAAAGACCATAGCAAATAAGAAGAAATCATGTAATCAGCAAAACAAGTACGACGATCCAAACCATTCTCCTTCATAAATTCTGCCGCTGCAATCGGATTATGGCTTTGCATAATCTGAAACCCATGCCGATCTCTGTTGGCTGTCAAATCATCAT
Source organism: uncultured Saprospiraceae bacterium (assembly GCA_964574485.1). Classification (GTDB taxonomy): domain Bacteria; phylum Bacteroidota; class Bacteroidia; order Chitinophagales; family Saprospiraceae; genus Saprospira. Next base: position 23,183 of record CAZNNX010000007.1, read on the forward strand.
AAAAACCCGTCTGAACAAAAACAATGCATAGGCTTGAAGCTGTTATTGACAGGAACATCAGAATGCGACTAATCAATTTACCACTGTTAGTTAAAAGCATGTAAACCTGATAAATAGCCATAGGTGTTATAGCGATAACAAAAAATGGAATGTTCCTGTAAGCCGTCAGACTCAGATAAAAAAGTAATAAAATCCAACCCAGATAACCAAATTGTACTGTCCACAGAAAATTGATCTGATTTATTTTTTTTCTATACTGAACAATAAATAAAATACATACCAGAACAAACAAAGACAGAGAGGCCCAGGATGTTGTTGTCCAATAAGCCGCCTTATCAGATCCTATAAGTTCAGTTGTATATTGATTTGTTTGTAACTGATTAAAAATATGAACCGGATGTAAAAGCAGTGCTGGTCCTCTGGGATTAATTGAAACCGAAAGAATAACAGCCAATAATATTCCGGTTTCTTTCAGAGGTTGATTTTTTCTATTTCCAATAAAATAAATGACCCACAACCAGCCTATCATATAAAATGATAAAACCATACCTGTACCAAAACCTTCATGCAAGTTTGACCAAAGGATTTGTACAGGGATGATGAAAACCAAAAACTTTATTTGTTCTGTTTGCAAATATTGTAAGAATAGATACAAAAATAAAACAGAGGCAATATGACTGATCATCTCTGGCCTTCCGATAATCCTGAAATCAATGAGAAGTAAAGCAAATAAAAAAACAATACTTGTTATAGAATAAAAAATAGTTTCGTCTACAGAATGAATAAATGTTCTCGCCAACTGGTAATTCAGATAAAATATGGCTACAATTACCATAGCTTGTAATAAAAAAATCATGTCAATCCCCAGACAGGAAACCCAAAGAGCCAAGATGATCTCATAGAGCCATTTTACGTTTATCCAATCGACTCCATCATGGGTATAGGAAAAGCAGTCTTTAAAGGTTACGCTCCCTTTCTCCAACATCCATTCACCTGTTCTGATCATCCACCATAAATCGGGTTCTCTGACTGATTTTAATGAAAAAATAAAAGCAAGTGCAAAAAATATCCATAAGGGAAGGCGCTGTAATCGGGCAAATTGCATATGGTAAAAATTAATACTTAATAAATAAACCTTTGGACAAAATAGATTGCATAATCATGCACAAGAAAATGATTATTTTAGCGTTTTAAAATAAAATTATGAAAAGAATTTGGCTCTTTCTACTGTTTTTCGCTTGTACCTCTTCGAGCTTTGCTCAAAATCTTGTAGACAGCCTCGATAAGAAAGAAGAGGGTATTACCTATGGTACAACAACCATTGATGGCAAGGTTATACCTATCATGATAATTGATGGAGATACATTACCCACTATTAATACGGCTGATGTCAAGGTATCCAGAAGAAAGGTTTTTGACAATAGGGAAGATAAAAAAAGATTTTATCAATGGCGAAAATATGCAGCCAAAGTATATCCCTATGCTTTAGAGGCAGTACGATTATACCGCCAAATCCAAAAAGAAACCTCAGAAATGAAAAAAGGGAAAAGAAAGAAATACACGCGAGAACTCGAGAAAAAATTAACTCCCAAATACGAAACTGAACTCAAACAATTGACAAAATCTCAAGGATTTATACTCATCAAAATGGTGGAAAGAGAACTCGACAAACCTTTTTATGATGTAGTAAAAACAATCAGGGGAGGTTGGGATGCCATCAAATGGCAAACCGTAGGAAGCTTTTATGGTTATAATTTAAGAAAAGGGTATCACCCAACTGATGATGAAGTTTTGGAAATGATCTTTAGTGATTTAGATCTGTCTTATGAGTATGGTACTTTTTTAAAGTAAAACAAATCGAATACTAGCACAGATTTGTCTTATATTTGTTATTCAAAATAAAATACAATGCCTTTATTTCCTGAATACGATGTAATTGTGGTCGGTGCTGGTCATGCAGGCTGTGAAGCTGCTGTAGCCGCTGCTCACATGGGCTCTCGTGTACTTTTGGTGACAATGAACATGGAAACCATTGCAAAAATGTCATGCAACCCAGCTATGGGGGGGGTAGCCAAAGGTCAGATATTAAGAGAAATTGATGCCTTAGGTGGGTACTCCGGAATTGTTACAGATCATACCATGATCCAATTCAGAATGCTCAATCGCTCCAAGGGTCCTGCTATGTGGAGCCCCAGGGCACAGAGTGACAGAATGCGCTTTGCTGAAAAATGGAGACTTATGCTTGAGGCACACCCTTTAATCGACTTTTGGCAGGAAATGGTACAAGGGCTCATTGTAAAAGATGGAAGGGTAAAAGGAATTCAAACCTCCCTTGGCATAGAAATTCCAGCGAAGTCTGTTGTTCTTACAAACGGCACATTTTTGAATGGACTGATACATATTGGCGAAAAACAAATCGGTGGAGGAAGGGCAGGTGAATCTGCAGCCAAAGGTATTACCGAACAATTGGTGCAAATTGGATTTGAATCTGATCGTATGAAAACAGGTACGCCTCCCAGAATCGACGGAAGAAGTATCCGCTGGGATTCCATGGAAATACAGGAAGGGGATCAACCTGCTGGAAAATTTTCCTATACCGATACACCTCCCCTAACAGAGCAAACTCCTTGTCATGTTACCTACACTAATGAAAAGGTTCACAATATTCTAAAAACCGGATTCGATCGATCTCCTATGTTCAACGGAAGCATTCAAGGTCTTGGTCCAAGATATTGTCCCTCCATTGAAGATAAAATCAATCGTTTTTCAGATAAAGACAGACATCAGTTATTTGTAGAACCGGAAGGGAAAAATACCATTGAGGTTTATTTGAATGGCTTTTCTTCTTCTTTACCAGAAGATGTTCAATTTAAAGCCCTCAGAGCCATTCCCGGTTTCGAAGAAGCCAAAATGTTCAGGCCTGGCTATGCCATAGAATACGATTTTTTTCAACCCACTCAGTTAAAACCAAGCATGGAAACTATCCTGGTGAAAAATCTTTTCTTCGCCGGACAAATTAATGGTACAACAGGTTATGAAGAAGCGGCCTGTCAGGGATATATGGCAGGAATCAATGCGCATCTGGCCGTGAAAGAACAAGATCCGTTTATCTTACAAAGATCTGATGCCTATATTGGCGTTCTCATTGACGACCTAATCAATAAAGGTACAAGAGAACCCTATCGTATGTTTACTTCAAGAGCTGAATACCGTATTATTCTCAGACAAGATAATGCTGATATTCGCTTAAGTCCATTGGCACAAAAACTAGGTATACCCATGGAAGCCAGAATGGAAAAAGTAAATGAAAAATTGAATAAGGCTGCAGAAATTCAACATTTCTTCGAAAACTACAGCGTGGAGCCGAATGAGATTGACCAATACCTGATTCAAATGGGTTCAACTCCCCTGTCCCAAAAAATGAAATTAATCAAGGTTTTATTACGACCCGATGTTAGTATCATCAGTCTGGCAAAAGTGTTACCCAAATTGGCTACGCTCATACAACCTATCGATATGGAAACGGTAGAGTATGCCGAAATCAACATGAAATATGCCGGTTATATTGTGAAAGAACAGGAAGCTGTTGAAAAAATGCAAAGACTTGAACACCTACTTTTACCTTCTCATTTTAATTACCATGAAATTTCAAGCTTGTCAGCCGAGGCCAGAGAAAAATTAAGTAAGTTGAGACCAACTACCATAGGACAGGCAAGCAGAATCTCGGGAGTTTCTCCCAGTGATATTTCTATACTGTTAGTATATATTGGAAGATAATCCTATGACAGAAAAACACGATTGCCATCATCACCACGAACATCATTTTCATGGTCACCATGCACCCAAAGATGGGAAAAATTTAGGCTTCGCTTTCCTGCTTAATTTTAGTTTCGCTCTTATTGAATTAATCGGGGGCATATTCACCAACAGTGTTGCCGTTCTCTCTGATGCCTTGCATGATTTTGGAGATTGTATTGCATTGGGTATCGCCTGGGGCTTACACCACCTTTCAGAAAAGGGTAGAGATAAAAACTTTTCCTATGGCTATAAAAGATTTTCCATATTAGGTGCCCTCATAAGCAGTGTTATACTGATTATTGGTTCGCTCATCATCATTTACCATGCCTTGCACAGATTCTACCAAGAGGAACCTGTTTACGCTCAAGGCATGCTGGCGATGGCCATATTAGGTATAGCTGTCAATTCCTGGGCGGCTTATCGACTAAAAGATGCCGAAAGTCTGAATTCTAAAGCCATAATGCTACACCTCTTGGAAGACGTTTTAGGTTGGGTAGCCGTTTTTATAAGTAGCATCCTGATCTGGTGGAAACAATGGTACTGGATTGACCCTCTGCTTTCTATTCTGATTGCTGTATACATCCTGTTTCGAATCTCCAAAAACCTAATTTCCATATTCAAAATTCTCCTGCAAGCAATTCCGGAATCAATAGATTTATCACAAATTAGATCTGAAATTGTAAACTTTGATACCGTGGTTGATGTTCATGATATGCATTTGTGGTCCTTGGATGGAAATTATCATATTCTGACGGCCCATGTTGTTTTGGATAATAAAGAAATAAGCTTGTCGGAAATAACTGTCATCAAAAATAAAATTGAAACCCATTTATTGAAACATCAAATTGAACATAGCACATTAGCTTTTGAAACAGAGGAAGACAATTGTAAACTTTTATCATGTTGATAGTTGATAATGTGTTAAATTGCATTAGATTTATCTTAAGATTTAAAAATTAATAACATATGGATTACGCAGAAGAATCGCTCAAGCTTCACAGTCTATTGAAAGGAAAGGTGAGCATTAGAAATAAAATGGATGTTCGAACTACTGAACATCTGTCTTTGGTGTACTCACCCGGGGTAGCTGCTCCTTGTATGGATATTGCCAACGATCCTGAAAAAGTTTGGGAATATACTATCAAAGGCAATTGTGTAGCAATTGTTACAGATGGATCTGCTGTTTTGGGGTTGGGTAATATTGGAGCAGCCGCATCTATTCCAGTTATGGAGGGCAAGGCTATGTTATTCCGTCAATTTGGTGGGATCAACGCTTTTCCTATTTGCCTGGACACTCAGGATACAGATGAAATTGTAGAAACTGTAAGAAGAATTGCCCCTGTTTTTGGAGGGATCAATCTAGAAGATATTGCAGCACCCAGAAGTTTTGAAATTGAAGAGCGTCTGCAAGATTTAGGAATTCCTGTATTCCATGATGATCAGCACGGTACAGCAATTGTTGTACTGGCGGCCTTAATCAACGCAGCTAAGGTTGTTGGAAAAGATCTGAAGGATTTAAAAGTTGTTATTAATGGTGCCGGGGCTGCAGGGGTTGCCATTGCGCGTTTATTAAGATGCATTGACAATGAAGATAATACAGCATGTACCCCAGTGAAAGAAGTTATTCTCTGCGATACGAAGGGTATATTATCGCCCAGCAGAACAGATATGAATGAAGCCAAATGGACAACCCTCACTTATACAAATCCCAATCAAATATCCGGTACCGTCTATGATGCCTTGATAGGTGCTGATGTTTTTATTGGTGTCAGTGCGGGAGATATGATGAACGCAAGTCATGTACAAAGCATGGCAAAGGATCCCATCATTTTTGCCTGTGCCAATCCAACCCCTGAAATTATGCCGGAAGAAGCATATAAGGGTGGGGCAGCTATTGTAGGAACTGGGAGAAGTGATTTACCCAATCAAGTTAATAACGTTTTAGGCTTTCCTGGTATTTTCCGAGGTGCCCTGGATGCAAAAGCAAAAAGGATTACACCTAAAATGAAATTGGCTGCTGCCTATGCCATTGCTGATTGTATGACTTATCCTACCAGAGATATGATTATCCCGCCAGCTTTAAATGAAATGGTTGCTTTTAAGGTAGCTGAAGCTGTTAGAAAGGCAGCTCTCGATGAAATGAAAGAGCTGTAAAAATATCTTTTACTTCAAAGACCTTCTCAGAGAAGGTCTTTTTTATTTCACCTTAGAAGTGATGAAAAATCAACTCCAAAGTTTCATTCCTTATGAAAAAATTGTGTAGATAAAAAATAATACCTTTGTCTTAGTTTTGATACCCTGTAGCGCCGAAACGTTTTTCTCTTTTTTATTCACTGAAATTTATTGAAACCCTAGATGAGAATCATTCTTTTTACAGGTAAAGGAGGTGTTGGAAAAACAACCACTGCAACTGCAACTGCTATGAGATCAGCACAATTGGGGTACAAAACCCTAATTATTTCAACAGATCCGGCTCATAGTCTCTCCGACGCCTTAGACCTACCCCTGGGTCCGGAACCTACATTTATCAAAGATAACCTCTGGGGACAGGAATTGGATGTTTACTACTCAATGAAAAAGCATTGGGAACACATGCGTCATCTCATGCTTAGCCTCTTCAAGTGGCGGGGAGTTAAAAATATTGTAGCCGAGGAACTAGCAGTGCTACCTGGTATGGAAGAAGCCTCAGCCTTTCTTTGGATTGAACAATATCACAAAGAGAAAAAATGGGATTTACTTATCATCGATGCTGCACCCACAGGAGAAACCCTCACATTGTTATCCTTACCTCAGGTAGTACAATCTTGGGTTAATAAAGCTTTTCCCAAACTTGCCGTAAAAACAATTGGTTCCATCATTAGAAAAACAAGCGGAGTTCCTTTAGACAAAGGTATGGAGGAACTGGAAAAACTCTTTGATAAATTGGAACGTGTTCAAAAAATAATGCAGGATAAATCTATATGTAGTGTTCGAATCGTTCTCAATCCCGAGAAAATGGTCATTCAAGAGGCAAAAAGAGCATTCACCTATTTACAGTTGTATGGCTATCAGGTAGATGCCATCATTGCAAATAGAATCTTACCCCCATCAATGGATTTCCCCGGGTCCGTTTTTGAAAAATATTTTGTTTCACAAAAAGAGTATCTTGAAGAAATAGAAGAAAGTTTCAACCCGCTGCCCATTTTTCAAATGCCACATCTGGGACATGAGGTTTTTGGACTGGAATTATTGAAACAGATGGGAGAAAAAATGTACCAAGATCTTGATCCTAAAAAACTTTTTTACGCAGAAAGTCCATTTAAAGTCAAGGAAGATGCCGATCACTATTTCATTTCCATACATCTCCCCTTTCTCAATCAATCTGCATTTACATTAAATAAATTTGGCGATGAACTCCTGATACATATCAATGGAAGAAGAAAGACACTCTTTCTTCCCAAATTTGCCCAGTATATGGCCTTGAAGGGTCATAGTTACCACAATCAATGGCTTGAGGTACAATTACAAAAAAATAAAATCTAAAACCCTCCTGCAACCTAATCAATGCATCCGAAATGAAAACTACAGAATTTACGTGTAAGCACTTTAATGAATTAAATTCCTACGAACTATACGAAATTGGAAGAGCAAGGCAGGAGGTTTTTATCTTGGAACAAAATTGTCCTTATGTTGATTTTGACTCCAAAGATTTTGAATGTTATCATCTTTACACAACAAATAAGGCAAAGGAAATTCAATGTTATGCCCGTCTCGTTCCCATAGGCGTATCCTATGAGGCTTATGTTTCCATCGGAAGAGTCATCACCACTAAATCCTCGAGAGGGATAGGCCTCGGGAAAAAACTGATGGAGGAGGCTATTGCCCTTTGCAAATACTATTGGCCAAACAGAGAGGTGAAAATTTCAGCGCAGACTTACCTTCTTGATTTCTACATGCAGTTGGGTTTTTGTAGCACAGGAAAAGAATACGAGGAGGACGGCATTCCACATACTGAAATGATTTTAACTAATTAAAATGTCTTTTTTATTATATTTGTACCATAGTTGAGAACCAAGCTTTTCCCATCTTTGTTAGGTAAATAAAAAATTATGCTAAAAGAAAATATACAAGAGGCATTGAATGCACAAATCAGATTAGAGGCCCAATCCTCTGCAACTTATCTTTCCATGGCTTCTTGGTGCGACAAAGAGGGATTAAGAGGTTCAGCAGCCTTTTTCTATGCCCAATCGGATGAAGAAAGAATGCATATGCTGCGTATCATACACTATATCAATGATATGGATGGATATGCCATTATCCCCTCCGTCGACAAACCTGCTTCTGATTTTGAATCAATACAAAGTATCTTTCATTCCGTTTACGAACAAGAAAAAGCAGTAACTGAGTCTATCAATAAACTTATGTCATTGAGTCAAGAAGGTCATGATCATGCCACGACTGTGTTCCTCCAATGGTATGTTGCAGAACAGCGAGAAGAGGAGGCTATGATCCGTGAGATTTTAGATAAAATCAGATTGATTGGAAGCGGCGCTCAAAGCTTATACTACATCGATAAGGAACTTGAAAGAATCAACAAAGCTAGAATGGCCGCTGCCTCTGCTACCGATAGCACCGATGAAAGCAAAGCTTAGATTCACACTACTAGGCTTCATTTTTAATTTATGCCTCAGTCCTTTCTTATCTGGGCAATTCATCAATCCTTCTGAAAGCGATTTGTTTTTATCCTTCGTAAAACAAAAAGCCCTGCATTACACGATATCAAATCTTCATGATACCCTCTTATCAGAAGATGGAGAATTCTATATTCAGATTGAAAAAGAGAGCTTTCCTCCTCAGTTTAAAAATATTTACTTACGTGTTACTTTCTTTAACCAGGCTCATGCGCTCAGCGCTATTATTGGTCTGAGTCAACAGTTAGATCAACCTGTAAGAATTCTCAGCTATATCTCTATTGAAGCTTACTGCAAAACCAATGAAAAAACAGAGATTAAACCCCAAAAAACTATTAAAGTTATTCAGCGATGCATACATTGCCTCCCTGATATCCAGATGTTGTTTACTTCAAAAACAGAAAAACAAACCATATGGAAAGAGGCTAAAAAAAGGGAAATTGGATTTAGCTTCATTCAAGCCGGGAAACAAATCACTACAGATGGCTTATCCTTAGCAACTGCGCCCTTGGCACCCCAAATGCAAAGCATACAAAATACAAAAGAGCATATTGTTCTGGATAGCTTACAAAAAAAAGAAAGGGATATAGCTAAATCAAAACAACAGAATGAAACTGTCATAGAACGTCTGATCGTACAATTAGAGCAGGAGAAAGATCAGAATGAAGAGCAAAAGAAACTTTTAGAATATGAACTACGTGTAAAAAATAGAATTCAACTGGAGGTCGAACTGAAAAAAATTCATTTTGAAATTCAAAAACAACTGGAACTCCAAAGAAAAAAAGAAGCCCTGATCTTAGAAATGCATTGGGAAGCACAAAAAAAATATCTCTCCCAACAAGGAAGGTACACAGAAATGACTCAGATGTTTCATTCAATGCTGAAGAAAAAAGTATGTAACTTATCTTTTTCACCTCGCTCCAAAGTAGACAAATGTTTTATTTTAGATTTTCAATATCCCTTCAGCACCTATTTTAGCATTGAAATCGATGAAATGGGATCCTTTTTATTTTGCTCTGAACCAAACGATGCCTTTACGGAAAAAAGAACTATTTTTCACCCCGACACAGAGTATCTCAGTGCCATTGGATTTACTGTTGAAGATTGGTCTTTTCAAAAACAAAGTGCAAGTAATGAAAACTTAAGTTTTAACAAAGTAAGCAAACATAGCAAATTCCGATATTTTTGTTTCCATCGGGATCTGGGATATGCCTGGGGAGAAATTACAAATGCAAAACCCTTCAAATTAGATTTACAACCTGCAAGTAAAAAGGATTTATTTAACTGGCTTGAAACAAAAGAATAAAATGATATGAAAATAGCATTGGCACAAATCAATCCTATCATAGGTGATTTTCAATATAACCTGGAAAAAATAAAAAAATATATAATAGAAGCCAAAAAATTATCCGTTGACCTCATTGTGTTTGGGGAATTGGTTATAACAGGATATCCTCCCGCCGATTTTCTTGAAAGGGCAGACTTTATAAAAGATTGTGAAAACACCATTCAATTGTTGTGTAAGGAGAGTACTGATATCGGCATTATCATTGGGGCTCCCTCTTTAAATTTGCAAGTTGAAGGAAAAGATTTGTTCAACAGTGCTTTTTTTTTATTCGAGGGTAAAATCCAGTACATTCAGCACAAAGCGCTACTTCCCACCTATGATGTATTTGACGAATACAGATATTTTGAAGCTGCTCAGGATTTTAAGCTGATCCATTATAAGGGAAAAAAAATTGCCCTTACCGTTTGTGAAGATATATGGAATGTGGGAAATGAAAATCCCCTGTATACACATTGTCCTCTAGATCATTATCTGGAGGAGTCCCCGGATTTTATTATCAATATCTCTGCTTCCCCTTTTCACTATGCACATGCTAAAGAAAGAATTCAAACCATACAATCCAATGTTAAAAGGTATCAGGTTCCTTTGTTTTATGTAAATCTGGTTGGAGCGCAAACTGATTTAATTTTTGATGGCGGATCACTTGTTATGTCTGCCCAAGGGAAACATTGGATTGAGATGCCCTATTTCAAAGAATGTATGGAAGTTTTCTCATTAGACCAAATACAAAGTCTGTCACATACAGTAGACCAACCTAAAGAAAAGTTCGAATTGATTCATCAGGCATTAATTGTTGGAATTCGCGATTTTTTTTCAAAACTTGGTCTCAAAACAGCAACCCTAGGTCTTTCCGGAGGAATAGATTCCGCCTTGGTTGCCGTTTTAGCACAACAAGCCTTAGGATCTGAAAATCTTCGTGTTTTACTCCTTCCATCCCAATATTCTTCCGATCATTCCTTGTCAGATGCCATACAATTGGCTCAAAACTTACATATCAGGTTTGATATCCTTCCCATTGAACCTATTTTTAATAGCTTTGAAAAAACCCTGGCTCCTGTTTTTTTTGGTAAAGGTCCTGATCTGACCGAGGAAAACTTACAGGCGAGAATCAGGGGAACTTTACTAATGGCATTGTCAAATAAATGGGGAAATCTTTTACTAAACACCTCTAATAAAAGTGAGGCCGCCGTTGGATATGGTACCTTGTATGGAGATATGGCCGGCGGTTTGTCTGTAATTGGTGATTTGTACAAGACTGAAGTGTATGCCCTTTGCCATTATATAAACCGGCAGGGTGAAATTATTCCTGCAAATACAATAATGAAGGCGCCCAGTGCCGAACTGAGGGAAAATCAAAAAGACTCGGACAGTTTGCCAGATTACGATCTCCTGGATTCGATACTCCGATTATACATTGAAGAAAACAAATCTAAATCTGAAATTTGCAGCCTTGGATTTGATGCTGACACCGTTGATAGGGTAATATTACTCGTTAATCGCAATGAATTTAAAAGAGGCCAAATGGCTCCGGTGTTAAGAATTTCAAAAAAATCCTTTGGACAAGGAAGACGATATCCCATTGTAGCCAAATACAAGTAAATTTTCTCTCCTATTCATCTTCCTATGACTGAACCGAAAGCCATACTCGAAACTAGAAACTGGGTCAAACAAGTTGTGATAGATCAACAATTTTGTCCTTTTGCCTTAAAGCCATACTTGGAAAACAAAATCAGATATATTTGTATATCTGATATAGATTTGGAGACTATCCTGCAAACTTTTTTGAATGAGGTGGTTTTCCTGGAAGAACATCCGGAAATTGATACAAGTTTGTTGGTTTTGGATATCCCCCATTACTCTTTTGAAACCTATTTGGAATTAGTAGAACTTTCCGAAATTTTATTGGAAGAACAAGGGTTTGAAGGGATATACCAATTAGCAAGTTTTCATCCGGATTATCAATTTGAGGGTACAGATGAGACAGATCCCTCGAATTATACAAATCGTTCTCCTCATGCGATCTTACATATCCTCAGAGAGGAATTACTTGATTTGAACGGTGTAGATTTGTCCTGGGCAGATGAAATTCCTGAAAGGAATATCCAACATTGCCATAAAAAAGGAATGCTCTTTATGAAAGCACTATTGGATTCTTGTTATATAAAATAAAAAAAGGTCAGAATATAATTCTGACCTTTGCGCCCTCAACTGGGCTCGAACCAGTGACCCACTGATTAACAGTCAAGTGCTCTAACCAACTGAGCTATGAAGGCGTTGCGCTTAAAAGCGAATGCGAATATAGGTTCTCAAAAAAACATAAACAAATTTTTTTTGCTTTTTTTTATTTTATAACCACGATTTCCACTCTCCTGTTTTTTTTGTGCTCCTGCTCCAGGCAGGGAACTATTTGTTGCCCTTCGCATGAACAAGAATTCACCAGTCTTGTCTCTCCAAAACCTTTATACTGAATTCTGTCTTTTCTTATAAAATTCGAAATAAAAGTGGCTACAACTCTTGCCCTAATATCAGATAAAGATAAATTAAAAGAAGCCGTCCCTCTGCAATCTGTATGTGCTCTGATTTCAACTCTTGTGTTCTCATATTTTTTCATAAATTCTACAATACGCATCAGCGAAACTTTAGAAGAATCAAGGAGTTCGTATTTAGCCAAGTCAAAATAAACATTATAGATTTCTTCTAATTTCATCAAATCTGTGCCCCATACGGGTTCATTAGGGCTGGGCTCTAACACTTCAATCAAAACATATTCTGTGCCTTCTGCTACCAAATCCACATAATTGATTTTCTTACTGATATGCCCATCACCCTCAATGCTAACAACTAAGGTCATTTTTTCTTTATCCTGAGGCCTGGGTAATTCCATTCTAACTACTCCGGAATCTGTCGTAACCAAGCTTTGAATAGTAGCATGATCCAGATCTTCAACCACTACCTTGATTCCCTGCAGAGGCAATCCCGTGATTGCATCCAAAATTTTACAAAGAAAAAAAGAAGGCTCCAAGGGTTCTGTAGTCTGATCACTTTTTGTTTCCGGATTATTAACTGCATAGGCTACCTTGGGCAGACGATTGAGTGAGTCCTGGTTTAAAACAATTATCTTACTCTCATTAGGGGTTGTTTCCTCTTCAATACTATCCATTAAAATAGTTTGAATCAATTCCAAAGACTTCAATTCCTTGGGTTCCAGTTCAACATAATAAGCTTCAGGATTTTTAATATCAATAGTACTCCTTGAAAAATAAGATCCCTTCCCTCCTCTTATATTTTGAAAACAAAAATCGTCATAGCGTGAGTTGATTGGCAGGGGCAACTGTTCCACATCACTTAAGCTATCCTTGTAAAGTAAAACTCTGAAAATGTCAAAACCGCCAGCTCCAGCTCTGCCATTTGAAGAAAAATATAAGGTTTGATTGACTTCATCAAAAAAAGGAAAAATCTCATCAGCAGGACTATTGATTTGTTTACCTAGATTAACTGCCTTGGTCCACCTCCCATTTTTCATTCTCTCTATTTTGTAGATATCTGCACCTCCATATCCACCTGCCCTGTCACTTACAAAAAATAAGGTTTGTCCATCCTGTGTCAGATAAGGGTGACCAACAGAATGATTTTCGCTATTCAACTTGAATTTTTCAGTCTCAAACCTACCCTTGTCATTTAATTTCCGAATAAACAATTGCAATTTAGGCAATTGATTTACACCTTTTGCTGATAAATTAAATTGGTCATAGGCAAATTGAGTCAGTTCAGAGGCATATGACATTCTTATATCTGCCCATTCATTGGCAATTTTAATGGCTTCCTTGTTTATGAAGGGGGCCAGGCTATCCTCTGTGTAGAAAAATACAGGGGACTTCTGCCAATTGATAGTGAGCGGATTTAATTTCAGATTTTTTACCTTAGGCTTGATCCAAAACCACTTTAATTCTTTATTCTGTGAGCCAAATACAGGGTTTAAACTAGAATCAATGGTGCTAACCTGCGTTTTTATTGAATCTTTTTTCGTTAAACCTGCTAATGTGTCCCCTTTTAGTTGAATAAACTGATCAGCTAATTTATTCTTTCCATTAATTTTTAAAACATATACATAATTCTCAAAATCATTTGTGTTGGCCCCTTTCTCGTAAACGATTTCACTGAAAATTTCTTCAGCTTCTCTCCATTTCCCCATTTGTTTAAATGCCAAAGCCAAATTTCTCTTTCCATTAATACTTATTTCTTTAGTTTTTAAATAACTACGTATAGCTGATTTGTAATTTCTATGAAAAAAAAACTGATCCCCTTGTTTCTCAAGCAATGATTTTTGAGCTACAATTTGAAGCGAAATTAAAAGGATGGGGAAGAAGAAAAAAAACTTCAGGTTCATAGGTAAATAAAGAAATTCTCAAAGGAATAGCAAAATAAATTATTTTATCTGCTTTTCAATTTATATCACCTAATTAAATAGAAAAAAGGGCTTTGCCCTTTTTTCTATTGATGTTCAAATTAACTATTTCTATGAATAAATTGCATTAATTACTAATGATAATAAATTCAGTTCTCCTATTTTGTTGATGTTGTTCTTCCGAACAAGTTGATTTTATATTACCCTCACAAGCACAAGAATTTAATAGTTTAGATTCGCCATAGCCTTTTCCGTAAATTCTTTCGGGTGTAGAGATACGTTTTTTAATATACTCCGCTGAGGATTTAGCCCTGTTATCAGAAAGGGTTTTATTAAAACTAGCACTTGATCTGCAATCAGTATGTGATCCCAGTTCTACAATCATATTAGGATACTCATTCATTATTTTTACGATCTTATCTAACTCTACAGCAGCATCTGTTCGGATATTCCATTTACCCAAATCAAAGAAAATTGGTTTGATATCTATTAACTTACTCAGGTCAGCACCAACTTCAAAACTTGCTTCTTGAATACTTGGCAATTCTTTTGAAAGTAAAATCTCTTTTGTAACAACGCCCTCTCTGACCAGTACTTCGCTATAAGTTACTTTCCGTGCTGGATATCCTTCTTTTTCAACAATTAACTCCAGTTGTACAGTATCCCCTATTTGCATTTTCATTAGTTCTTTTCTAAATTCTCCCTGATCGGAACTGATGTAAATTTCTTCCTCTACATTCGTTTTATTTCTAATTTTAACCTTGGTAAATGGTAATAACTGGCTTGTTTTTTCATCCTTCACAAGTATTTGCAAATAAAACTCCGGATTTTTATTCAAATTGATATCCTGTTTTTGCACAGGTTCAAATCCCGTTGTGTTTACGGTTATTCTATTTGGCTGAAAGGTAACCTTCGATGCAGCTAATTCATAGTTTCTATCGGGATAAACCTCAAAACTATAATTTCCATTCTCGTCTGTAGTATCAATAGCCAATATATTTCCTTTATCGTCATACAAAATAACCTCAGATCCGGCTAAAATAGCACCTTTTGGATCAAGCGACTTCCCCTCTAATTTTTTTGTAAATACAAAGGGCTTTATAAGACTAAAAGAATAAATATCATCATCTCCTTTACCATTAATTCTATTTGACGAAAAATATCCCTTTTTAAATTCCTTATTTATGATTAGTGCAAAATCGTCATATGGGCTATTTACAGGACTGGCAAAATTCTGAACACCTGTGATGGTATCATCATGGATCGCAGCTATAAATAAATCTAATCCACCCAGCCCTAAATGACCATTTGAAGAAAAAATCAATTTTTGTTCTCCCTGATGATAAAAAGGAAACATTTCATCCCCTTCCGTATTTATTTTTGAGCCCAAATTATAAGCCTCTCCCCAATTGCCGGCACTATCCCTGTTAATTCTGTAGATATCAGAACCACCATAACCGCCAGGTTTGTCACTGGCAAAAAACATAGTTTTCCCATCCTCACTTAACCAGGGGTGACCTACTGAATAAGCTGCACTGTTGTATTTGAAAGCCTTTTCATTTTTCCACTTTTCGTCCACTAAGTCGAAAAAGAAAATTTTTAACTTTACAATTCCATCTTCGCTCTTATCCTCATAATTATTTCGAGTCAAAGCCATAAAAGAACCCCCATTTGAAAAAGCAACAGGACCTTCATGCATGGCTCTGTTCAATTGTTTTTGAAAAAGTATGGGTTGTGATAATTCACCTTCTTTTTCTTCTGAAATATACAAATCTAAAAATGGTTTTTCATTCCAATTATAGCTTCTACGTATAGACTTCACTCCTTCTCTGGAAGAGGCAAAGACTACAGAGTTATTAAAAAAGGCAGTACCAAAATCTTGCATCTCAGTATTCATGGCCAGCAACTTAATCTCATGTCTTCCATTATCTTTAGAAAATTCATTCAATAATGGGTAGGCTTCCATCTGCTTTTTTGCTCTTATCTCATCAGGGTGTACAAGATAGTATTTTTCTAACCAAACTTTGGCTTCGTCATATTTACCTAAGGTTCTTAATACAAATGAATAATCTAAGTAATCAGATGCAGTAGCTAGTTCCGTTTCAATAAACGATTTGTAAACCTCTGCAGATTCATTAAATCTCCCCTTATATTGAAATGATTTTGCTAAATTTCTTTTTCCTGCTATTGACAATTTCTTTACCGCTTGATATTTAGAGGAGGCATTGCCAAATGCATAATAATCGAAATCTTTCTCTGCTCTTAATTCAGCTTTAGATTTCTGGGCTTCGACAAACCCTGAAAAACTAAAAACAAGTGCAAACATTGGAATAAAATGAATTTTCATTTTCATATCAATATTAAAAATATCTTGGTGATTTAATTTTTTGATTTATGCCAAAAATAAAATCGTATCTCAGCATAATTTCGTGACTTCCTGCATGATGTCTTATGGTTTGTATCCCATAAGACCAATCAAAAGAATAAGATAATAGTAACTGATCCGTTATATTATATCCTATAAGAGCTCCAACAGCATCACCCGTTCTAAACATTGCACCTAACATAATAGACTTATTTAGAATAAATGTTCCAGTAATATCAAACTCAATAGGTGCTCCTACAGTCATTTTTACGTAGGTGGTTGGCTTAAACTCTACTTTTTCAGATAATTTAATCATAGCTCCGGCAATTAGAAAATAATGCCTTCTATCTTGTTGAAAATTTATACTTGCAGGAGTTACCGGCTTTAAATTATTCTCTAGTAGCCTAGGCGCTGATAGTCCCACGTAAAATCGCTCATGCTGATAATACACGCCAAAACCAAAATTAGGAGATAAAACGCTTCCGGCAAATTGAAAAGATTGATCATTAATGTCATCCAAATTTAATCTATTTAAATTCGCCTGAATCAAATTCATTCCTCCTTTCAATCCAAAGGATAATTTTGACTTTTCATTTAACTTGATACGATATGCAAAATCAAAATAGACAGAGGTATTATTAATGGGTCCCAAATTATCATTCATCAATGACAAACCCACCCCAATATTTTCCCTTTTAAACGGTGTGTGAAGCGTTAATGTTTGAGTCGTAGGTGCTCCTGGAAATCCCACCCATTGTGATCTATGCAGAAATGTTAGTGTTAAGGCATCTCTGCTACCCGCATATCCAGGATTAACAGCCTGTGTATTAAACATGTAATGCGTAAACATGGCATCTTGCTGCGCATAAGCACTAAAAGTGCCCACCAAGAAAAAGCAAAATAGAAAAACTTTCAATTTCATTTTATTATTAATTATTTCTATTCAAATAAATATATCCTTTGATGACTTTACCACCAACACCGAGATCTAAAACAAAGTAATATACTCCTGTTGGCAACTGATCACCACCAATTCTCAAACCTTCCGTTGCAGTTCCATCCCAATTGTTCTGGTATGGTTTAGCCGAGTAGACTCTATTACCCCAACGGTTAAATACATTAAATTCATTATCTGGATATCTCTCCAATCCTCTTATCACATAAACTTCATTTGTCCCGTCACCATTTGGCGAGAACCCTTCAGGAATATTCAGATCACACGCAATGGGACTACAAGAATCCAATGGATTCGATCCATCTGAAATCTCCACTCCATTTGTAAACCCATCATTATCACAATCTAAATTTGCCCATGCTGAAGATACTGGTAAGCTTTGACTTGTAATTATCAAACTACATGGATCAAAAGGATTTGTTCCATCAATTAACTCGTCTCCGTTACTAACACCATCACCATCGCAGTCTGTTAGCGACCAATTCGTTGTTTGTGCTAAGGTTATACTAATATCGATATAACTACATGGATCGGTCGGATCTGTTCCATCAACTATCTCTGTACCATTGGTCACACCATCTCCGTCGCA
>CAZNNX010000008.1:0-7788 GCA_964574485.1 uncultured Saprospiraceae bacterium
CCTTTTTAATATAACTTGCCCGTATGCTCGCATATGGGCTTTTTTGTTTAGCTATTTATATTGGCTATTGATTTTGCAACATTAACACCATCAATCGCAGCAGAAATAATCCCACCTGCATAACCTGCTCCCTCTCCACAAGGATATAATCCATGCACATCAGGATGAAATAAACCAACACTATCTCTTGGTATTCTGATGACTGAACTGGTTCTGCTCTCAGTGCCAACAATAACTGCCTCTGGATTTATAAATAAAGGCATTTTGTGCTTTAACTCAGCAAATGCCTTTTTTAGTCTTTCCACAATAAAAGGGGGTAACTCCTTGTCAAGATTTGTCTCTAGTAATCCAGGTATATATGAACTCTTTGGAAGATTTCCGGAATTTTTACCCTTCATAAAATCTACCAATCTTTGTGCTGGAGCTTTTTGGCTGCCATCACCCAACTTAAACATTTTATTTTCGACGCTCTTTTGAAATTCTAATAAGGCAAATGGATCGTTTTTGTTTACCGGATCTATATCTGATAATTCTATTGAAGTAACATAACCTGAATTAGCAAAATATGAATCCCTTCTTGACATTGACATTCCATTAACAACAATTTCGCCAGGTGCAGTAGCCGCAGGTACAATTAATCCTCCCGGACACATACAAAAAGAAAAGACTCCCTTTCCTTTTACCTGTGATACTAAGCTATAACTTGAAGCGGGTAAATTTTGGTGTCTTGGACTTTGACCATATTGAATTTGATCAATAATATGTTGTGGATGTTCTATTCTAACACCCAAAGCGAAGGGTTTTGCTTCTATTCTTATGCCTTTATTGTGTAGAATGTAATAAATATCTCTTGCTGAATGACCAGTAGCCAGAATAACACTTTCGCAATTTAATTCATGGTTGTCATTTATTACAACTGATTCAATTGCTTTCCTTTTTTGATTCCATTTGATATCGGTCACCCTTGATTCAAAATGAATTTCACCACCATTTTGTAGAATGGAATCTCTAATATTGCTTATGATTTGAGGTAATTTATTTGAGCCGATGTGAGGGTGAGCCTCAAATAAAATCTCTTGTTTTGCCCCATGAAGAACTAGTATTTCTAAAATTCTTCTCAAATTCCCCCTCTTTGTTGATCTTGTATAAAGTTTACCGTCAGAATATGTACCGGCTCCACCCTCTCCAAAGCAGTAGTTGGAATCAGGATTTACCAACCCTAGTTGTTGAATGTTTTTTAAATCTCTTCTCCTATCCCGTACATTTTTTCCCCGTTCAAGAATTATGGGTTTTATCCCATTTTCCAATAATTCTAATGCTGCAAAATATCCAGCAGGCCCAGCTCCAACAATGACTACCTCTTTATTTCTAAGTTGTGAAAAATGAAGTGGTTCAATACTTTCCTCGGGAAATACTTCATTTGAAACAATCAATTTTAATCTGTATTGTGGATTTTTTGAACGTGCATCGATACTCTTTCTTATAATTTGGTAATGGAGTACCGTAAAGTCGACCTGACCATTTGCTTTATCTAATATGATCAAATCATTATGAATTTCATTGGGATATAATACAATTTCAATCTCTCTTTTTTTCATTAATAAAGTTCAATATTTGGATGTATTTCTGCCATAGCATTTATGCCACCTTTCAAATTATAGAGATTTTCAAATTTGTGGTTTTGTTGTAAAAAAAGAATGACCATTTCTCCTCTTTTACCAGATTTGCAATGAAAAATTACCTTTCTGTCCCGTGGAATCTCGTTTAATCGATTATTAATCTCCCCAACAGGTATATGTATTCCATTTAGAGTACAAATATCCCGCTCATCTTTTTCTCTAACATCAATCAATAGGTAATCCTTAGGATTTATTTCCAAAAGTGATATAAAATCTGCAGCATCTATTTCTCTAACTGTATTAAAATCTATCATATATATTTTTTGTAATAATCAATTTCTCCCAAACTTCCTTTAAATAAATTCCATACCTGTTCATCCGGAAGTCTAGCCTTTATCGTTATGGCTTCCAATTTTACAGGGTGTATGAATTCCAATGAATAAGAATGAAGATGAATTCTACCGTCTTCATTTCCTTTTTGAGCAGAATATTTAACATCTCCACGAATACTACAGCCTATTTTACTTAATTGTGCTCTTATTTGATGCGGTCTTCCAGTAGATGGTAGTACCTCTAAGAGATGATGATGACCAATTCCGCCTAAATATTTATATTGCAACTCAGCAGATTTGTAGCTTTTATTTTTGGGTGAATTACTTATACTAACTATATTTTTTTCATGATCTTTAGAAATAAAATGTGATAACCTACCTTCTAATTCTTCAGGTCTATTTTCAACTACAGCTAAATATCTTTTTTTAATTTCTCTTTTTTCAAAGAGTTTGTTCATTCGTTCCAATGCTTTAGATGTTCTTGCAAAAATAACTAGACCGCTAACTGGCCTATCAATTCTATGTATTACACCTAAATAAACATCTCCTGGTTTTTGATATCTATGTTTAATATATTCCTTAATATATTCAGAAAGAGGTTTATCTCCAGTTTCATCACCTTGAACCAACCAACCTGCAGGTTTGTTAACAGCAATGAGGTGGTTATCCTCGTAAACAATTTGATAATTTTCTTCTCTCATAATCCTAATTTCTTGTGTAAATATAAATAAAGATATGCTTTAATAATGTCTTAGAATTTATTCTAAAAAAAATATAGACAATTTTTATATTTGCTCTTAAATAACAACACAATGCTTAATATTATACTATTCGGACCTCCAGGCAGTGGCAAGGGAACTCAGGCAGAGAAACTTGTTTCTAGATATAACCTTCTTCATATTTCAACGGGTGATCTTTTTAGATCAGAAATGTCTAACAAAACTATGTTGGGTCTTGAGGCTAAATCTTTTTGCGACAAAGGAGCTTTGGTGCCTGATGAGTTAACCATAAAAATGTTAAAATCAAAAATGGAACAACATCCTGATGTTAAAGGAGTCATTTTTGATGGATTTCCAAGAACAATTCCTCAAGCAGAAGCACTGGACTTAATGTTAGCAGAAATGAATACCAGTATTAGTGTTTTATTGAGCTTGAAGGTAGAAGACCAAGAAATTGTCGCCCGTATTCAAAAAAGAGGATTGAGCTCTGGAAGGTCTGATGATAATGATCCCAATGTAATCCAGAATAGAATTGATACATACAAGTCTCAAACAACACCTGTATTTGACTATTATTCACAACAGGGTAAATCAAAAGAAATTGAGGGTGTAGGAGATATTGAAACAATTTTTCAATCACTTTGTTATTTGATTGATTCTTCTCAAAAATAATTATTTACTAATTTTCCACTGTGATTCATATTTGATATGTACTACAAAGTTAAATTACTAGGTAAAGAGCCAGTTCGGTTTCCTGATAAGTCAGAATTTGATGCGTTCAATGCTCAATTAACACTGCTTTTTGAAGATGCAGGTGATGAAACCTACGATCTTATTGAAAAATATGTTTCTGAAGCTTTTGAGTACGAAAACACTGAGGAGTTTATTCAAAATCTGCAAACATTTGCCAGAAGAGCTAATAAAAATGAAATAATTTATCTTCTAGAAAAATTGACAGAGGGAAACATAACAAAGTTTTCTGATTGCCCTGCTCAGCTTGATAAAGAGTTTATAGAAAAAGCCCGGGTTTATTGGTTTTTAAATAATATCTTTTCAGATGTTAGGTCTGATATAGTTAAGAATATAGATGCCATCAAATATAAATTTGAACTAATCGGTAATGATGAAGATGCCCTCCTAACCTCTGATGACACTGCAACATACGGTGAAATCTATCCATTTGCCACACGTCTTTTTATGGATGCCACCAATAGCAATGGGAAAATAGGTTCTTATCAATTGAAAGGTCCATTAGTTGACTATTTCGAACAACTTAAATCTACAGGTTTAAATCATCTTTCAAGTTCCGCCACATATGACTTTGACGAGTTTGTGGATGACACTGCAGGTATTATCTGGACAGCCAAGGTAACTCAAGAACCCGAAGAAGATGAAAATGGTCAGGAAAAAGCCGTTTACGAGTTTATTATTCATTCCAGTTGGCTGCATGGAGAAGTAAAAACGGAATTTAACACTTTTCCATATTCTGATTATATATAAAGTATTTTCGTACCTTTGCTGTGCGAATAAGAACTTTATATGGCAGATAGTCCAAACTTTATAGATTACGTTAAAATATTTTGTCGCTCTGGTGCTGGAGGGAAAGGCTCTATGCATTTTCATAGAGATAAATTGACAGCAAAAGGCGGTCCGGATGGAGGTGATGGTGGTAGAGGAGGCCATATCATTATTCAAGGTAACAAACAAATGTGGACACTTCTACATTTGAAATATTTAAAACATGTTCATGCAAATGATGGGGTCAATGGGGCAGGGCAACGTATGACAGGGGCAGATGGTGAAGATATTATATTAGAAGTTCCTCTTGGAACTGTAGTAAAAGACGCTGAAACCGGTGAAATACTCTTTGAAATTACAAAAGACGGAGAATCTGAAATATTGATGAGAGGTGGTCATGGTGGTAAGGGAAATTGGCATTACAGAACTGCCACAAACCAGACACCTCAATATACATCTCCAGCAGGTGATCTTGCCGAGGGCTGGGTTGTTATTGAACTCAAATTATTAGCAGATGTGGGCTTAGTAGGTTTTCCAAATGCCGGAAAATCAACCCTTTTATCTGTATTGAGTGCCGCAAAGCCTAAAATTGCAGACTATCCATTTACTACTTTGGTTCCTAACTTGGGGATTGTGAAATACAGAGGTAATTTATCTTTTGTTATGGCTGATATTCCTGGTATAATTGAAGGAGCTCACGAAGGAAGGGGATTAGGGCACCGATTTTTAAGACATATTGAAAGGAATTCAGCACTTCTTTTTATGGTTCCCGCTGATGCAGATAGCATTAATAAGCAATATCGGATACTTGAGAGAGAATTAGAATTATATAACCCTGAATTATTAGACAAACCACGTGTGTTAGCTATTACCAAATCCGATCTGATTGATGAAGAGCTAAAACAATTGCTGAGAGTTGATTTTCCACCTCAAGTACCTACAGTTTTTATCTCCTCCATTTCAGAAACGGGGTTAACAGAATTAAAGGACAAATTATGGAAAATCCTAAGCATATAAAATTTACATTTTTTAGTGGTCTTGTTTCCGGTTTATTGGTCTGTCTTTACCTCCTTTTATTATACAAATTGGATAGAAATCTTCTTTTTAGTGGATATGAAAAGCTATTTTGGGTCTTTACATCATTTTTCATGATATTTTCTATCCAATATCAAAGGAAACATTTTTTTGAGCATTTTATTGGGTTTAGAGATGCATTAAAGATTGTTTTTAGGATTTTTATCATCTCATTTATCTTAAAATTTGTATTTGTTTATTTACTATTCAATTTTATTGACAATGAATTGATTCAGATTTCAAAGCAACAGGCGATTGATATTTTTATCCAATACAAGAATCCAGAAATTCCTGATCATCTTTTTAAAGAACAGGTAGCGGCTTTTTCAAAAGGAAATTTTGCGCCTACTTTTTTTGAAATAGGATTATTCTTTGAAATTATGGCTGGGTTTATATTGTCTGCTTTGATATCTTTCATTTACAAAAGAGAAAAACCATCATTACATGAATCATAGTAAGACCCAATTTCTATCCAGAGTTGTCTTTATCGCATTAATGACACCTATTATTTATCTTTTAGCACTGATTGGAGCTAAGACCCTTGGTTTTATCTATTCTCCTTTAATGGACTGGATTTACAGAATCCTTGTGGTGGCTTCAGTTATCCTCACTTGTAATCTTATTTTGAGCAACAAGAACAAGTTGAAAATTATTCATATATTTCTTTACGGAACTATGCATATTTGTATTTTAACAATTGGACAATCTGTTGTTACCTATGCTTTTCAAAAATGGATCTACACGGAATACGTTATCGAGAGTAAAGAAATTTATAAGAAAAATCGAAGAGAGCAGATGCTTTATACTTATCAGGAAAAAGTTAAAAAAGATAAGGGTAGGAATATGAGCCAGGAAGATTCTTTGCTGGTAGAAAAAGGTCTTCAAAAACATATGGTGGCGGCCTCTTCTTTTTTTACAGCCAGGGGCGCTTTTTTTATTCAGTTGATCTATACGCCTATTTGGGGGTTTATGTCATTGTTGACGGTAATTTTAGCAGTTTCTATCATTCAAAATAAAAAACCATGAGCGATATGAATGAGAAGTTAGATATATCACTTGTTATTCCGTTATTAAATGAGGCGGATTCTTTAGTTGAATTGGAGCAATGGATTGTTAAGGTTGTTGGTCAGTTGAAATTAAGTTACGAAATCATCTTTGTAGACGATGGTAGTAAAGATTCGTCCTGGCAAGTAATTGAGTCAATTCAAAATAATAATTCAAATGTCAGGGCAATTAAGTTTAGGAGAAATTATGGAAAATCTGCGGCACTGAATATTGGCTTTGCTGCCTCAAAGGGACGTGTAGTTTTTACGATGGATGCCGATTTACAAGATTCTCCTGATGAAATACCTGAAATGTTTCAGTTGATTGATTCTAAGAAATATGATTTGGTTTCTGGTTGGAAAAAAAAGCGATATGATCCAATAAGTAAGACAATTCCAACAAAATTATACAATGGTGTAACAAGAATGCTGAGCGGTATTAAATTGCATGATATGAATTGTGGTTTAAAGGCATATAGTGCAGATGTGGTGAAAAGTATCGAGGTCTATGGAGAGATGCATCGCTATATTCCTGTGATTGCCAAGGCTGCAGGTTTTACTAAAATAGGAGAAAAAGTAGTTCAGCATTTCCCAAGAAAACATGGGAGCTCTAAATTTGGGTTGAGTAGGTTTATCAACGGTCCTCTTGATTTAATTTCTATTATTTTTGTAAGTAGATTTAGTAAGAAACCAATGCATTTTTTTGGGTCAATGGGTATTATATCCTTCGTTTTAGGATTTTTTATTTTACTTTATCTTACTTATGCCAAATTAGTTTGGGCAGATTATGGAATGACGGATCGTCCCGTCTTTTATTTGGGAATTTTATCTGTGATCATAGGGTTTCAGCTCTTTTTAACTGGATTTCTTGCGGAATTGGTAGCAAGATCTTCATCCGGAAGAAATAATTATATTATTGAAAAGGAGATATAAACAAAGCCCGGCATATGCCGGGCTTTGTTTATAAATTTGTATTGTATGGTCTTTTGATTGCAGAGCAATTTTAAGAATTTATCTATGATCCACACATTAAGCACTCGTCTGGATTATCTAAGCTGCAGGCAAGACCTTCTTCTGAATTGGCAGCATTTTGCTCAGGTATTATTTCAGACTGAACCTCGAAGGAATTGGTAGTCACTACCGTTGCATTTGTATTGGATTGAGGAACATATTTTTGTTGATATTTTGAACTCAATGTAAATTTAATTGGTTCGGCAGCAGCTTTGCTTCTCAAATAATACATGCCAGTTTTTAAGCCAGATTTCCACGCGTGAAAGTGCATAGATGTTAATTTAGCAAAATTCGGTGACTCAACGAATAGGTTTAAACTCTGAGACTGGCAAATAAAGGCTCCTCGGTCGGCTGATAAATCTATAAGGGTCCTTTGTTTGATTTCGTAGGCTGTTTTGTATAATTCTTTGATATCTTCTGGCAGGCCGTCAATGTTTTGTACAGAACCATTAGAAGCAATCAGCATTTCCTT
>CAZNNX010000008.1:7888-16828 GCA_964574485.1 uncultured Saprospiraceae bacterium
GGAGAACCCGGATAAGATTCATAAGGTCCAAATTTTTGAGCAAGGGAACAGGATTCAGTAAGAGCAGCAAAATAAATTGTTTCAAAGATAGCTCTGTTTAAAAGTTTTGCTTCCGTACTTTCAAAGGGATGCCTCAACATAATGAAGGCGTCAGCTAGACCTTGTACACCGATACCGATTGGTCGATGTCTTAAATTACTGTTTTTTGCTTCTATGATCGGGTAGTAGTTTATATCAATTACCTTATTGAGATTTCTTGTAATTGTTCTGGTAATTTGATACAATTTCTCAAAATCAAATTTCTGTTCAGCTGTTACGAATTTTGATAAAGAGATGGACGCCAAATTACATACTGCTACCTCATCTGCAGAAGTATACTCCATGATTTCAGTACAAAGATTACTTGAGCGAATGGTTCCCAGATTTTTTTGGTTTGACTTTTTATTCGCATGGTCTTTATATAACATATATGGTGTACCTGTCTCAATTTGAGATTCCATTATTTTCATCCAAAGTTCTCTGGCTTTTATGGTCATTCTGCCTTTGCCATTTTTTTCATAACTCAGGTAGAGTTCATTGAATTTTTCACCATAATTATCATACAGATCCGGGCATTCATTAGGACACATTAAAGTCCATTCCGTATCTTCTTCCACTCTTTGCATAAATAAATCCGGAATCCAAAGCGCATAAAATAAGTCTCTCGCCCTTTGTTCTTCTTTTCCATGATTCTTTTTCAAGTCCAGGAAATCCATTATATCAGCATGCCAAGGTTCGATATATACAGCAAAGGCTCCTTTTCTTTTTCCACCTCCCTGGTCAACATATCTCGCTGTATCGTTGAAAACTCTTAACATGGGAACAATTCCGTTTGATGTTCCTCCTGTACCTTTGATATAACTACCCTTAGCTCTTACGTTGTGAACACTGAGTCCAATACCACCCGCTGATTGTGAAATTTTAGCACATCTAGACAGTGTTTCAAAAATACCAGGGATAGAATCCTCGGTCAAACTTAAAAGAAAACAGGAAGATAATTGTGGTTTAGGTGTGCCCGAATTAAATAATGTAGGAGTGGCATGAATAAACCACTTCTCAGACATGAGGTTGTATGTGTCAATAGCTGATTCGATATCCTGTTTGTGTATACCCAGAGCTGCTCTTAAAAACATGTACTGGGGTCTCTCCACAATGTATCCATCCAAACGCATCAAATAGGAGCGTTCTAAAGTTTTAAATCCAAAATAATCAAAATCATAATCCCTCTCATGCACGATGGTGGCGTCTAATTTTTCCTTGTTAGCCCGAACTATTTCCATGACATCATCTGCAATGAGTTGTGCCTTTTTGTTGGTTTTTGGATCGATATATTCGTGTAAACTTTTAATTGTTTCACTGAAAGAATGATTGGTGTTTTTATGTAGATTGGAAACGGCTATACGCGCAGCCAATATGGCATAATCCGGATGCTCTGTTGCCATGGACGCTGCTGTTTCAGCGGCTAGATTATCAAGGATAGAGGTATCAACCCCATCATAGAGACCAAGTATTACTTTTTTGCAAATTTCTATGATGTCAATATACTTTTGGTCAAGGCCGTCGCAGAGATAATATATTCTGCGCATGATTTTGTCAAAGCTTACCTCCTCGGATCTGCCATCACGTTTTTTTACTTTCATTAAATGCATCATGATAAAGAACTATTTGTTGTTAATTAAAAATCTTCTTCTAGTGAGAAAGACTGTTTTTCTCTCTCGGACATTACTCCTGCTTTCTGATAATCACCTACTCTTTTTTCAAAAAAGTTGGTTTTGCCCTGTAAGGAAATCATTTCCATCCAGGGGAAGGGATTGGAAGATCCATAGACCTTAGAATTGCCTAAGGAAACCAATAATCGGTCAGCTACGAACTCAATGTATTGTTTCATTAGGTTGGCATTCATTCCAATTAATGAGACAGGTAGGGCATCTGAAACAAACTCTTTCTCTAATTCTACAGCCTCAGTGATTATAGAACGAATATCGTTGGGATTGATTTGGTTTTGTAACATGGAGTAAAGCATACAAGCAAAGTCACAATGCATTCCCTCGTCTCGGCTTATCAATTCATTGGAGAATGTTAATCCCGGCATAAGCCCTCTTTTTTTGAGCCAATAAATTGCACAAAAGCTACCAGAGAAGAAAATGCCTTCTACAGCTGCGAATGCAACTAATCTGTGAGCAAAGGTTGGAGCATTTTCTATCCAATTCAGAGCCCAGGATGACTTTTTCTTGACACAATCCAATGTTGACATGGCATTGAAGAGTTTATTTTTCTCTTCACTATCCTGGATATAGGTGTCAATCAATAAACTGTAGGTTTCAGCGTGAATATCTTCGATTTGGATTTGTGTTGCATAAAAAGATCTGGCTTCAGCAATTTGTACATCTTTATAAAAATTTAAAACCAAATTTTCATTTACGATACCATCGCTGGCTGCAAAAAATGCTAAAACGTGTTTGATGAAATGCTTCTCATCGGCACTTAGTTTTGTTCTCCAATCAGTAAGATCGGCTTCGAGATCTATTTCATCTGTTGTCCAGAAACAAGCCAGGGCTTTTTTTCTCATTTCCCATATCTTGTCATATTGTATGGGGAATAAAACAAAACGACCTTCGTTCTCTTCAAGAATTTTTTCTTTGATTTGCATGGATTTACAATTTGTTAAAACCTAAAATGTGTAAATGAAACAATTTGTTTAATTCAGAAGTAAAATAAATTGATATATTTTGTTCTAATGCCTCATGAAATGGGCTGAGAATCTGAACTATTGTAACCCTACAAATTTATACAAGAATTATTAAAAAACAAATCAAATATTTATGTCAAAGTCCCAATATTGCTTGAAACATTGATTATTTCAAGAAAAATAATTTAAAAAAAAATTTTTCCCAAAATGAGAAAAAAATATGTGAATAAATTGTGGAAAACTATGGTGCGTCTTTTTTTGCAATGAAATATTGTTTTAATAAAAAAATAAATCTTACTTTAAAAATTAAAACAAATTGATTTATATTACCTGCTAAGATTTTATGCAAATTGTAAATAATATGTTAAATACTATTCAAAAAACTTTACTGGATCTTCGTGCCAAGGTCTTTTGGCCAGTATTTCTATTGCTTGTTTGTACGATTCTCTGTCGCTTTTTATTAGGTAATGATTTCGATTCCCGAGCTGCATTTTTAAATAACAAAATGTTGTATTACTTCAGTGACGGATTTAGTTTGGTTGCTTTTGGTATACTCGTTCTTATAATTTTTATCTTTTTTAGTCCCTTAGGAAAATTAAAAATAGGGGGAGAGCATGCAAAGCCTTTATTGAATCGTTGGAATTGGTTTACAATAACTTTATGTACAACGATTGCTACAGGAATATTATTTTGGGGCGTTTCAGAGCCCCTGTACCATTTGGAGGCAGCACCGGCATATTTACACATCAAACCTGGATCGGATGAATCTGTGGGATTTGCCTTGTCCATCCTGTATATGCATTGGTCTTTTATTCCTTATGCCATTTATGCAATGCCTGCCCTAGCCTTTGCCATTTCATACTACAATGATGGAAAGGTGTTTAGTATCAGTTCTCTTTTTTTAGGAATTGAATTGAACCCGAGGTGGAAAAATATCTTGGATGCGATTTGTTTGTTTTCCTTAGTTGCTGGTATGTCTGCTTCCTTAGGATCAGGTATTTTGGTAATTAGTGGTGGAATTGCACAAGTTTTTGATTTGTCTAGCGGTTCATTATTGAAATTCTGTGTCATGATTTGTATCGTTCTGAGCTTTGTTGTTTCTGCACAGACAGGCTTGCTCAAGGGAATTAAATGGCTTTCACTGGTGAATACATATGCTTTGATTCTGCTTGCCTTACTTATTCTTTTTTCTCAAAATTTGTATGAGGTATGTAGTATGAGTTTACTGGGGCTAAAAGAATTTGTCACTCATTTTTTTAGGAATGCTTTTTTGGGAATCAGCTTTCAAGACAGAACCTGGTCTAACTCCTGGACTGTTTTTTATTGGTCAAATTGGATGGCATGGGCTCCCATCACAGCTCTATTTTTAGGAAAAATTTCAAGAGGCTACAGGGTGCGAACTTTTTTGTTTTTCAATTTTATTCTACCATCTTGTTTTTCAATGATTTGGATGAGTATTTTTGGAACGGCTTCCATTATCCAGGAGCAAAATGGTATGGGTTTAATTGAAGAAATGCACCATAATGGCACTGAGGGGGTTATTTTTAAGTTATTGGCAAACTTTCCTTATTCTATCATAATTGTTTTATTTTTTATATTTATTGTCTATATTTCGTTTGTAACTGCGGCAGATTCCAACACAGAGGCTATGAGTCAGCTTAGTATGAAGCCCAACCCCAAGGAGGAAATATCCTCCTCAAATCATGTGAAAATGATATGGGGTTTTTTGGTGGGATTTATTGCCTTTGTTATGATTGAAAGTTCGGGTATAGAAGGAATTAAAATCTTATCTAATTTAGGAGGTTTGCCTGTTCTTTTTATTCTTTCAATCGCCGGGGTTTTGCTTTTGAGAAGATGTATCACATCATTTAACAGGAAAGAACAAGATGGAATTGAGAGTGACAATTAGTGCTGAAGAAATAAATTTACTGCCACAATATGAATATAAAGGACATATTCAAATGATAGATTGTGGATCAGAATTGGATTTTATTTTACAGGGCATTGCTTCAGGAACCGTAGTAGGATTTGATACTGAAACCAAACCAAGTTTTTTAAAGGGAGAAAAGAACAAAGTAGCGATTGTGCAAATAGCGACACCGCAGGTTGTATATCTTATTAAAATTCAAAAAACCGGGTTGACTAAATCTTTCATAGATTTCTTGGAAAATGAAGAAATCATAAAGGTTGGCGTAGCTATTTTCAATGATTTGAGAGAGTTGAAATCGTATTCACCATTCAAACCAGCAGCTGTCATTGATTTGCCTGATATGGCAGAAAAAAAGGGTATACAAGCCAGGGGATTGAGGAATTTAGCTGCGATTTTGCTAGAAGTTAGAATTTCAAAATCAGCTAAAATAAGTAATTGGGAGGCAATACAGCTCAGCAGGAAACAATGTATTTATGCAGCAACTGACGCATGGGTCTGCAGGGAGATGTATATAAAATTACAAGACCTGTGTTAATCCTTTATTTTCTCTACTGCCTGCATTACTTGGTTCCTCATTTCAAGTTTGTACTTTTGTAATGCATTGTGAAGTCTTTCGTTTGTCACAGCTAAAATCTGAGTAGCAAGTATGGCAGCGTTTTTAGCCCCATTTAGAGCTACAGTGGCAACAGGAACACCAGCAGGCATTTGTAATATTGATAAAACCGAATCCCAGCCATCTATAGAATTAGACGACTTTATGGGCACTCCAATTACAGGGAGCGTACATAGCGAAGCTACCATGCCTGGAAGGTGGGCGGCTCCTCCTGCACCTGCTATTATGACAGAAAATCCATTTTTTCTGGCATTTTCTGAAAAGTCGAAAAGTCGATGCGGTGTTCTGTGAGCGGAAACAATTGTAATTTCATAAGCTACTTCCATTTCTTTCAGAAAATCAGCTGCTGCTTGCATGACAGGGAGATCAGAATCGCTGCCCATGATAATGGCTACTTTCATTTAGGATATAATTTTTATTTTGTTTTTTACTTCAATCGCCTTTTGCTTGAGTTCAGGTCCATTGTCACCAATAATAGTAACATGACCCATCTTTCTGTATGGTTTAGTGATAGATTTACCATACCAATGCAGATATACTGAACTCAGGGAGAGTATTTCATGTACCCCCTCCAATATTGCTTTTCCATTGAAACCTTCGGCGCCCAAGAGATTTATCATTACTGCCTGGGTTCGCAACGAGCTGTTGCCTAATGGCAAGTTGAGCAAGATCCGTGTCAATTGTTCATATTGTGATGTAAAATTTGCTTCAATGCTTTGATGACCACTGTTATGTGGACGGGGAGCCATTTCGTTGACCCAAATTTCCCCCTTTTTGTCAATAAACATTTCAACTGCCAGGATACCAATGAAATTTAATTTATTGGCTATCTGAACAGCTATTTCAGCAGCTTCCTTTTCCTGTTCTCCTGAGATTTGAGCCGGGGTGATTTGGAATTCCACCAAATTTGCTTCGGGATGAAATTCCATTTCAACTGCTGGAAAGACACTGATTTCCTTATTTTTCGATCTTGAGACAATTATGGAGATTTCCTTGTCGATATCGATCTTTTTTTCTAAAATCCCTCTCTCAGAAAATGCTTTTGACAGGTCTTTGGCAGAATTCAAGATTTGAACACCTTTACCATCATAGCCATCTCTTGCCAGTTTTTGAACAGCGGGTAAAAAATGAATCTGATCAGCGACGGCCTGATTATTTTCAACATAAATATAATCTGCTGTAGGGATATTATTTTCTGTGTAAAATATCTTTTGCAGATACTTGTCTTGTATCATTTCTATAATTTCAGGCTGGGGATAAACCTCAATTCCCTCCTTAACCAGTTGTTTGAGTGCCTGCGTATTTACTTTTTCAATTTCTATGGTTAAAATGTCACAGTTTCTGCCAAATTGAAGTACATCGTCGTAATTCATAAGATTTCCAATAAAAAAAGAGTGGCAAATATTCCGACAGGGCGCTTGAGGATCAGAATCCAGAACAGATATTTCATTCAAATACCTACTTGCTGACTGGATTAACATTTTTCCTAATTGTCCGCCTCCCAATATGCCAAGTTTTTTGTTCATTAGAAATTTGAATTAAAAAATTTGTAAATTTGTTACGAACGTAAAGATAAAAATTATGAATAGAGCGTACAAATATCTTGTTTCTTTCATTATTCCTCTTGTTTATTTTGTGGGTTTTTACGAAAAGGGTTTTTTTACCTTTGGGGCAATTCTTGTTGCTTTTGTTGCTATCCCTCTTCTTGAGTTTGGTTCTCATGGATCGACGGAGAATCTGGATGAACAGAGTGCTGAAAAATTAGCTGGGGCATTCATTTATGATTTGTTATTATATCTTCATTTGCCGGTTTTGCTGTTTTCAGTCTATTTATATTTTTTCGCCATAAATTCCGGGCAGTTTCAATCAATAGAAGTTGTAGGAATGACTTTGTCTATTGGTGTTTATCTGGGAGGAATAGGAATAAATATTGCGCATGAATTGGGACATAGAAATGCCTTATTTGAAAGGGTTCTGGCCCAGATTTTTTTATTACCTAATCTATACATGCATTTTTCTATCGAACATAACAGGGGACATCACCTGCACATAGCGACAGATAATGATCCTGCAAGTTCGCGCTACAATGAATCTGTCTATGCATTTTGGTTTCGTTCAGTATGCTATGGATATATAAATGCATGGAAACTGGAATCAAAAAGGTTGAAGATGGAGAATAGATCTTTCCTATATAACCAGATGTTGTGGATTAGCCTGATTGAATTGTTTTATTTGGGTATATTGTTTTTTATTGGCTCCTGGTATTTTGTTATGCAGGCCTTGATTATTGCCATGATTGGATTTTTACTTTTGGAAACAGTCAATTACATAGAGCACTATGGTTTGAGAAGAAAAAAATTGGAAACAGGTTCTTTCGAGCGTGTTCAACCATGGCATAGCTGGAATTCAAATCATAATATAGGGCGACTTTTTTTGTTTGAATTAAGCAGACATAGCGATCACCATTACAAAGCCAGCAGAAAATATCAGGTTTTGAGGCATTTTGAACAAAGTCCTCAGTTGCCCTATGGATATCCCAGCTCCATGCTTTTGGCATTGATACCACCCCTATGGTTTAGTATCATGAATCCATTGGTAAAAAAAGAAGAGGAAAAACAATTAAATGGATTTTATAAGCCTTAAAGTCTTCCCAAATAGTATTAGATTTGCATTCCTAAAAAAATTATAATCATGTTTAATAATCTTCAGGATAATTTAGAGTCAGCGTTTAAAAGTCTCAGAGGTGATGGGAAGCTGACGGATATCAATGTTGCAACCTCGATCAAAGAAATTAGAAGAGCTTTGGTTGATGCTGACGTTAATTACAAGATTGCAAAAGAGTTTACAGATAAGGTAAAAGAAGAGGCCCTGGGCACAAGAAATGTCTTGAATGCTGTAAAGCCGGGTGAGTTGATGGTAAAGATTGTTTTTGATGAGTTGGTTCAACTCATGGGAGGTCAATCTGTTGGAATCAATATCAACGGCGAACCTGGTGTCATATTAATTTCAGGGTTGCAAGGTTCTGGTAAAACTACCTTTACAGGTAAATTGGCTAAATATCTAAGGACAAAGCGGAATAAAAAAGTACTACTGGTTGCTTGTGATGTGTATCGTCCGGCAGCGATTACACAGCTTTCCGTAATTGCGGAGCAGGTTGAAGTGGGTATTTATAAGGAAATTGAAAATAAAAATGCGGTTGCCATTGCCCAGAACGGAATACAGTATGCCAAGGATAATAAGTATGATCTTGTTATTGTCGATACGGCGGGTCGTTTGGCAGTCGATGAGGAAATGATGCTTGAAATCGAACAGGTAAAAGCGGCGATTCAACCCACGGAAACTTTGTTTGTTGTTGATTCGATGTATTTGATTACAATATTTACTTGCTTGCGAATGTTCAATGAGAGAATTAATTACGATGGCGTAGTTCTTACAAAATTAGATGGCGATACCAGAGGAGGTGCTGCTTTATCCATAAAATATACAGTAGGTAAACCAATCAAGTTTATCTCGATGGGAGAAAAGATGGAAACCTTAGATGTTTTCTATCCTGACCGTATGGCACAAAGGATTTTGGGAATGGGTGACATCGTTTCTCTTGTGGAAAAAGCACAGGCAGAATTTGATGAGAAAGAGGCGCAGAAATTGGAAAAGAAAATCAAGAAAAAC
>CAZNNX010000008.1:16838-18856 GCA_964574485.1 uncultured Saprospiraceae bacterium
TTTGATTTCAATGATTTTTTAACACAGATCGGGCATATTCGTAAAATGGGAAATATCAAGAATTTGATTGCAATGATTCCTGGGATGGGGAAAATGGCAAGAGATCTTGATATAGATGACAAAGCATTCGATAAAATATCAGCTATCATATATTCTATGACGCCCGCAGAGAGAGCAAATCCAAATTTATTGAATGGCAGCAGGAAAAAGAGAATTGCTTTGGGTTCTGGACATAAAATTGACGCCGTCAATCAGTTCATCAAACAATTTGAACAGATGAGAGAAATGATGTTTAAAATGAGCAATATGCAGGGAAAGGGTGGTTTCCCCGGAGGAAAGATGCCTAATTTTCCCATGGGTGGACTCAAGTAAAGAGTAAATTGCCTGTTAATACAGATTGTTCATAGAAAAAACCCCCAAATTGTTTTTAACTTTATGGGGGTCTTTTTTTATGATTTGCAATTTTTAGGTTGAGGACCAATCCCTGACTCCTCGAGTAATATTTTAAGTCTTTTTTCAAAAAAATCAAGCAGTAGATTGGGCATATTCAGCTCTATTTCAAGCCTTCTGAATTCTCCGCCTTTTTCGTTTGCTGGATGTTCATAGGCGCCAATTGTGATGGGAACACCCATGAAATCCAATTGCTTTTTTACTGTCCAGGCTCTTCCAATACCCAGTTCTTCATTACTTTTTAAATCGTATGTAAGCTCACGCGCTGTAGTTTTTTGAATAGTATCAGATTTTCCAAGAAAGTGAGTGTATGCATAGCCCTTGGGAATATTGAGGGGTTCTTTATATTTCATAAAAGTAAAGGCATGACCGTCAGTATGACCTTCAATATAGATGGTAAAATCAGTTTTGCATCTCATGTCAGGTGCACAATATTTTACCAATACTTCAGTGTCAACCCATTTTGCTATTTTTTTATAATACTCGGGATCACCCATTTTTGCTAAGTCAATGTCTTGGCATAGATAGGTTTTAATTACGTATTTAATGCCAATTTTACCCAAAGGTTCATATTCTACTTTGGTTTCACAAGGTTGTTTGCCACTGTTCAAATCCTTGTACATGATCTGGGCTGAGCTGGGACCGAAACGTTCTCTCTCCTCATGGGTTTCTCTCCAGGCTTGTTCAACCAATCTCCAATAGATACAATCCCAAACTTTCAGGCGCAGGCGCGTAACCCGGCAAGCCAGCTCTGTGTCGAAGTTTAGCTGATTTAATTTTTGGAAAGAATCAATTCTCATCAGATAATCCATTCCTTGCGTACAGGTATTGTAATGCCCCATCAGACACCATGATTTGATTTGATTTATTTTATCGCAATAAAATTCAGCAACCTGATAAGGACTTGAAATGGTATCATTATTTGAAATAAAGGTTTTCCATAAATCTGCTATTTCCTTATCGTTTTTGGTGTAGTTTTTTGCTCTGGACTCTAAATCAGATAATTTTCTTTGGGTCAATTCACCCAGGCTGGGGTTTTCTTTTGCCATCAACTTGCTGATGTCGGCTACTCTGGTAACAGCTTTCTGGCAGGGTGTTAGTCTGGCGTCCATGATGTAGGCCTGAACTGTCATTTCCTTGTTGCAGAATTCATATACAAACTGCGTATTTACTGTATTCGTATCATTTTGAGAAAATTCATCCCATGCCTTGAAATGTATTGTTAAGTTTTCTTTTTCTTTATTTACTAAAGATTCCAATTTAGTAATGCGTTCTGTAACACTGGCTTCCAGGCTAGGATTGTATTCTTTTCTTAATTTTTCAATGTTCAATAGCATCTCTTCACCTTTAGCACAAGGATTGAGCAAGCCTTCTAATAAGTATGATTTCACCTGCGCATCTTTTTCACAGAAAACACCTTTGAAATTCAAATTACTGCTAACTCTGTCAGTTTTTACATATTCATTCCAAGCTTGGTTCAATTCTGCAGTAACACCTGTATATTTACTTACTTCCTGTTCGAGATAGTCTACTTTGGATTGCACATCTGCAGGTAAGGGGTTGAAGTT
>CAZNNX010000008.1:18956-41275 GCA_964574485.1 uncultured Saprospiraceae bacterium
CCTGTTCGAGATAGTCTACTTTGGATTGCACATCTGCAGGTAAGGGGTTGAAGTTAGTTTTATTCAACTCTCTTATTTTTTCTAGGTTTTCCTTTCCAAATTTACAGAGGTCAACCATAGCCCTTAAGATATAGACTTTGTAATTGGGGATTAAATTGCAATTTTCTTTGGCAATTTCTCTGGGGAAACCTTCGGATTTTTCGGTAGATGTAAAGTTCGTCCAAGCCAGGTTAACAGATTCAAGATCTGCTAAGAGTGTTTTTACTTTGCCGATTTCATTTGACAAACCCGGAACTTTTGCTGGATCATAACCTGTTTTTTCTATCAAATTTTTTAAACGATCCAAGTCCATTTTGATGCTATTTACATCGGATTTACAGTATCCTGTATAGGCAGACATGGTGCCAAATTTTGCCAAGGTACCTCTCTCGCAAACCTGTTTGGCAAATGGAATTCCATTCAATTCTTCGGGACTGACATTGTGTGTTTTGGTGAAATTATTCCAAAGATCACCTACTTTTTGGTAGGCTTCCATTTTCTTTAGAAACTCTTTAAATCTTTCAGTAAAGCCTGGTATTTTATCATGTTCTGCGCTATTTATACTTTTGATTTCTGCAATTAGTTCATTTGCATCTTTCAGATTTTCTACACAAAAATGAGTGGTTGCAGTCATTAAACAATATTTCAGATAATCTGCCGTATTTGTCTTATAGGGTTTATCCAATTTACTTACACCTGAAGCCATAGGTTCAGCCAAGAATTTTTTCCAGGTCTCCTCAAAGTTTACAAGTTCCACCTGTGCGAAAATTGTAGTTGTCAAAAGAAAGCAAACAGATAAGAAAACTAATTTTTTCATAGCAATAAGAATAGTGATAGTTAGTTGATTGCAAAGTTCTTGCCAAAGTTATCTAAATTGTACAGAGAAACCAAAATTCAGTTGCCTTAATGAATATTTAGAATGTGAATTAAATGTTAAATGGATTGGTTATTTTAGCTATCAAAATAAAATTGACAAAATGTTTTCATCTTTTCCCTCTGCACCAACGCTTTTACTCATCATCGCTTTTTTTGTGGCCTTATCTACCTGGTTGATTCCATCAGGTAAATTTGATGAAATTTCTTATCAGAAGGGCCCCAATACGTTCTTGGTTCAATCAGAGGTGGGTTCCCTCGAATTTTCTGCAACTCAAGAGGTGCTAGATTCATTTCAGGTAAAAATTCCTTTGCAAAAATTTAAAGATGGCAGCATTTGGAAACCGATAGCAATTCCTGGGACTTACCATGTTATTGATTCCAGGCCACAGGGTATTATGGCGTTTTTGAAATCCCCCATACAAGGTATGATGGGAGCATTCGATGTTATTTTATTCGTATTGATAATAGGGGGCTTTATTGGAATCGTTCAATTTTCCGGTGCCTTTGATGCTGGCATAGGAAGTCTGGTAACCCTTCTAAAAGGGAGAGAGCCTTTACTGATCGTCTTCGTTTCTACCTTTATAGCCATAGGGGGTACAACTTTTGGTTTGGCAGAGGAAACGATTGCTTTCTATCCAATTCTTCTTCCTGTTTTTTTGGCTGCAAGATATGATGTAATCGTTGCTTTGGCCACTATTTATCTTGGTTCTAGCGTAGGCACCATGATTTCTACTGTCAATCCTTTTAGTGCAATAATTGCATCCAATGCGGCTGGAATTTCCTGGACTGAAGGTTTGGGTACGAGAGCCATATTTCTTATTGTTGCTCAATTTGTAACCATGGCCTATGTAATCAGGTATGCTGAAAGGGTAAGAAAGAATCCCGAATTATCAATTGTGAGCGGTCAAAGGGAAATCCATCAGAACTTGTACGGGAATAAAAGTGGGCAATTGATCACTTTAAATTGGTCGAGAACGATTATTCTTCTACTCTTTTTAGGCAGTTTTTTGATCATGATTCTGGGTGTTTCACTTTGGCAGTGGTGGTTTACGGAGATGACAGTACTTTTTCTTTGCTCTTCTGTTTTAATAGGATTTTTTTCTCGAATAGGTGAAAAAAAATTTATAGATCAGTTTGTAAAAGGTGCTTCTGAGCTATTAAATGTGGCATTGATTATTGGGATAGCAAGGGGAATTACCTGGATAATGGATGAGGGACAAATCAGTTCTACACTATTGTATTGGGCATCGGAAAGTGTAAAAGATGTCCCCTCCTGGTTGTTTATCAATTTATTATTATTTGTCTATGCTTTTCTTTCATTTTTTATCCCTTCGTCCTCAGGCCTGGCAGTTATGTCTATGCCGATTATGGCACCTTTGGCAGATGTAGTTGAAATTGATCGATATTTGGTAGTAAATGCCTATCAGTATGGCATGGGGCTGATGGCATTTATAACTCCTACGGGTCTTATTCTGGCTTCGCTTGCCATGGTCCAGGTGAGTTATGATAAATGGCTGAAATTTGTGCTTCCTTTACTATTCATGATAACTTTGTTGACAATGATTGTTTTGACGATTGAAGTTCTAATTTGAGTTTTCTTTTTATCTTTGAAAAAAAAATTACATGAAAAAAACAGCTTTATATGACAAGCACTTGGCATTAGGTGCGAAGATGGTTCCTTTTGCTGGCTATGAGATGCCCGTTTCTTACAAAGGGATTTTAGAGGAACATCATGCCGTTAGAAATCAAATGGGAATCTTTGATGTTTCGCACATGGGTGAGTTTATCGTAAGAGGAAAAGAGGCGGAAGAATTATTGCAATGGCTTACAACGAATGATGTTTCAAAATTAAATATAGGAGATGTACAATATTCCTGTTTTCCTAATGGGAAGGGAGGTATTGTAGATGATTTACTGGTTTATAGATTACCAGAGGATCAGTGTAATGAAGGAGAAAAAGCATATATGCTGGTTGTAAATGCTTCCAACATAGAGAAGGACTGGAATTGGATCCAATCTCAAAATTGTTATGATGTTAGGCTGATAGATATTTCTGAGCAAACAAGTTTAATGGCAGTTCAAGGTCCGAAAACTGCAGAGGCCTTACAATCACTTACTGATATAGATTTATCATCGATGAAATACTATAGTTTTCAGAAAGGTACCTTTGCAGGTGTTGATAATGTTATTGTTTCAGCCACGGGTTATACAGGAGCAGGAGGATTTGAAATTTATGTAGAAAATAAAGATGCTTCTAGTGTATGGGATGCCATTATGTCTGTTGCCGAAAATCATGGAATCCAAGCAGCTGGTTTAGGTTGCAGAGATACACTTAGATTGGAAATGGGGTATTGTTTATATGGAAATGATATCGATGATTCTACCTCACCCATTGAAGCAGGATTAGGATGGATTACCAAGTTTAAAAAAGGAGATTTTGTTGATAAGGCCTACCTGGAAAACCAAAAGAATCAAGGAACTGAGAAAAAATTGGTAGGATTTGTAGTAGAGGATAAAAGACCTGCTCGTCACGGCTATTCAATTGTAGATGAAAAAGGGTTAACCATTGGAACTGTAAGTTCTGGTTCCAGTTCGCCTAGTCTGGGTTATCCTGTGGGCATGGGATATGTTCAAATGAGTCATGCAATTGTCGGTACTAAGATTTGGATTGATGTGAGAGGTAAACAGGTGGAAGCCATCGTTTGTACTTTACCTTTTCTAAAAAAATAAAATGAAAGAAAAAATTGCTGTCTTTCCAGGTTCCTTTGATCCTTTTACTTTGGGGCATGAAAACATCGTTCAACGTGCTCTCGTTTTATTTGATAAAATTATTATTGCTCTAGGTGAAAATTCTTCAAAAAAGTATTTTTTTGATACAGAGAAAAGATACAGAATGATCCATAATCTTTATAAGGATAACTCACAAATAGAGGTAGATGTTTTTAAAGGACTTACTGTGGATTTTTGTAAAGAAAAGGGCGCTCATTTTTTACTTAGGGGTTTGAGAAATTCTTCTGATTTTAATTATGAATCCACTATAGCGATGCTTAATAATAAGATGGGTGATGGAATTGAAACTGTGTTTTTGATTACGGATCCTGGATTAAGTTTTTACAGTTCTACAGTGGTTAGAGATTTTCTGAAAGCCGGTAAAGATTGTAGTTCTTTTTTAGCGCCTGCCGTATGGAAAGAAATATTAAAAGAAGTATGATGATTATCAGGACATGTATTTTACTTAGCTTTTTGCTTTTATTTTTTTCTGGAAATGTAGTAGCTCAAGCTGTTCCGCAAAAGCTTTCTTATCAGGCTGTTTTGAGAGACGCTCAGGGGAATTTGTTGCAAAATGCAAATGTTTCTTTACGTTTTAGTATCCTGACAGACAGTACCTCTGGTTCTGTGGTTTATCAAGAAACTCATGCCAATTTGAGTACATCAGATCTTGGTTTAGTTCAGCTTCATATAGGACAGGGGCAGGTGAATTCGGGTTTGTTTTCTTCAATCTCCTGGGGTTCCCGGTCATTTTTTTTACAAGTAGAGCTGAATACAGGAAATGGGTATCAAATTATGGGAAGTTCAGAATTAATCAGCGTTCCTTATGCCTTGCATTCGGCAACAGCAGATGCCGTGAACGGGGGCTCAGGTTTTAGACATTACATAGGCGAAAAATGGGGAGGGGGAGTTATTTTTCACCTGTATAGAGATAGTTTGGGACAGGAAAGAGGTCTTATTGTCAGTATTGTAGATCAAGGTGCCCTAGTGAGTTGGGATTCAGATTCTGCTTGTATCAATACAAATTGCTTCAATGTCCCCAATTGTGAGAATAACTGGAATGGCAGAATAAATACACAGTCCCAGATTGCTTTTCGTGGTAGCTACGCCAGTGCTGCGCAACTATGTGTAAGTTATAGTTATGATGGATTTCAGGATTGGTATCTTCCGGCGATTCAGGAGTTGAATATGCTTTGGAAAAATTTATATGATGTGAATCGGGTTTTGTCAAGTATTCCGGGAGCACAAATTTTATCTTATGAAGTATACTGGTCTTCTACTGAAACGGATTCCTATGCTGCCTGGCTTTATGGATTTTTAAGTGCCAATGTGGGTTATTATTACAAGTATATGCAACACAGAGTCAGAGCGATTCGTTCATTTTAATGAATTTAGATACATCCATAGAATTTTTAAAAGGAGTGGGTCCGGCGAGGGCTGAATTACTTCAAAAGGATTTAGGTATCTTCACCTTATCTCAGTTGCTTCATTACTATCCTTTCCGACATATTGATCGCACTAGTTTTCATAAAATTAAGGAATTACATGCGGATATTGATTATGCACAGATTAAGGGTGTTTTGATTCAACTGGAGTCTGTTGGGCAGGGGAGAGCCAAAAGAGCAAGGGCAATTTTCAAGGATGAGACTGGTCAAATTGAATTGGTATGGTTTCAGGGAATTCATTGGGCTCTTCAGTATAAGGTGGGAATGGAATATATTTTGTTTGGTAAAGTCAATTTTTTCAATGGAAAAATTAATGTGGCCCATCCTGAGTTAGAACTTCAATCAGGCTCTGCAAATGAAAAATCCTTACATTTTGAACCAGTTTATTCCATCCCGGATAAGCTTCAGGTAAAAAAGTTTAGGTCGAAGGATTTGGCTAAACTAGTCAAAACCCTTTTTTTAAAAATTGCAGAAAATCCAAATTCTGTTGAGGAAAATTTAAGTCCCAATCTATTGAGACAGTATAAATTTTTACCTCGTCTTCAAAGTCTTAGGGCGATTCATTTTCCCCATCACCTGGAAGAATTGAAAGCGGCTAAAAACAGACTAAAATTTGAAGAGTTGTTTTTTATGCAACTCAAAATGTGGCAGGGCCGAACATTTAAGAAGACAAAGCTCAGAGGATTTGTTTTACCTGCAGTAGGAGATATATTTCATAGGTTTTACAATGAAAACTTAAAATTTCCTCTCACAGAGGCTCAGAAAAGAGTTATCAAGGAAATCAGAAAAGATATGTCAACCGGGGCTCAGATGAATCGACTCTTACAGGGTGATGTAGGCAGCGGAAAAACCGTAGTTGCTTTTATGTGCATGCTTATTGCTATAGACAATGGATTTCAAGCCAGTTTGATGGCTCCAACGGAGATTTTAGCACAACAACATTTAAAATCTATTCAAGAAATGTCTGATGGTCTTGGCATTCAAATAGAATTGTTAACGGGGTCGGTGAAGGGAAAAAAGAGAAAAGAGATTTTGGATTCTTTGCAAAAAGGGGAAATTAATATTCTGATTGGTACCCATGCTCTGATTGAGGAAAAAGTTAAATTTAAGGAGTTGGCGTTGACTATCATTGACGAACAGCATAGGTTTGGAGTTTCTCAGCGTGCCAGAATGTGGGAAAAAAATAATGAGGCCATACCCCATGTTTTGGTAATGACAGCCACCCCTATACCCAGAACACTGGCGATGACTGTCTATGGAGATTTAGATGTTTCCGTTATTGATGAAATGCCAGCAGGTAGAATTCCAATTGAGACCTTTCATAAGTTTGAAAGTCACAGACTTTGGACATTTGGTATGATGAAAAAAGAGATTGCTGCAGGTCGTCAGGTTTATGTTGTTTTTCCTCTAATTGAAGAATCTGGAAGTGAAACAATGGCAGATATTAAAAATCTAATGGAGGGATACGAGGCTATTTCCAGAGAT
Organism: uncultured Saprospiraceae bacterium; assembly: GCA_964574485.1. Taxonomy (GTDB): domain Bacteria; phylum Bacteroidota; class Bacteroidia; order Chitinophagales; family Saprospiraceae; genus Saprospira. The sequence goes on from CAZNNX010000008.1 coordinate 25,571, forward strand.
TTTCCTAAACCACAATATCAAATCAGCATCGTTCATGGTCGACAAAAACCTGAAGAAAAAGAATTTGAGATGCAGCGATTTATAAAAGGAGAAACTCAAATCATGATCGCAACAACTGTAATCGAGGTAGGGGTTAATGTACCCAATGCGACCTTGATGGTGATTGAAAATGCGGAGCGGTTTGGTCTTGCTCAACTTCATCAGTTGAGAGGTAGGGTGGGAAGAGGTGCAGCTGCCTCTTATTGTATTTTGATGACAGGATATAAATTGAGTGAAGAGAGCAGATTCCGAATGGAAATTATGTGCGAAACTACAGATGGTTTTCGAATAGCAGAGGCAGATCTTAAATTGAGAGGCCCTGGGAGCATTGAAGGAACACAACAATCTGGAATTGTAGGTTTGCAGCTGGCAGATATTGTAAAAGATGCAAATATTCTTAGAGCCGCCAGGCAAACCGCTATTCAAATTATTGAGGAGGATCCTGACTTAGAAAAACCTGAAAATCAAGCTTTAAAGAAATATTTAGCTCAGAGTAAAGCAAAACAAAATTGGAGTAATATCAGTTGATAAAACAATCTCATCTCAATGAAAGTAAGACTCATTGCCAATAGCCTTTTTTTTATTATTTGGATGGGAATAATCTTTGGGCTCGTTTATTCGTATCAATGGGGTCGTACTTTATGGATTGAATTTCTATTGGAATGGGCTGATAAGGAATACTTTAGTGTACAATTGAATGAGTTGTTAACTAAGGAGAGATTTATTCTGATACATTTGTTTTTTTTCATTTTTTGCTCAGTTTTGATTGCAATAAGAGTTTGGATTTGGAGGACTTGCCTGCAGTTCTACAGTGGTAGTAAAAAATACTTTGAGGAAATTGTATTTTTTTATAAAAGCCTTGCAATTAATGAATTAAGAATATTTCTTTTTCTTTTAGTACTCTTTTTTGGCAGGACATTTTACTTAAATCATAGTTTGGCCTTGCAGTATGATGAGGTTTGGAATTTTGTTCATTTCAGTTCCAGGGGAATGTTTTTTTCATGGTTGGCTCCCCATAACAACCATATACTTTACACTATCATCAGTTCTTTTTTTTATCAAATAGGGATCGATTCATTTTGGTCAGTTCGCTTGCCTAATTTGGTTGTGAGTTTATTTTCTATTTGTCTGATTTATTATTTTCTAAGAGCCCGTTATAATCAATATTTGGCCATGACAGTATTGGTTTTGATTTTTGCTACGGGTCATTTTACTTTTTATAGTTATTTGGGAAGGGGCTATGGACTTTCATTGTTTTTTATGTTATTAATTTGGGTACTCTTCGACATGTTGTCAAGAAATTCTGTTTTGACACAAACAGAAACTAAGCTGTTTGTTTTGGTAGCCTCATTTTTGGGAATATTATCGAACTATAACTTTCTGTTATTTCTAGTCCCCTTTTATTTAATCAATTTGATTTATGCAAAAGAGCCATTTTTAAAATGGAAGCAAATTGGATTCATCTGTATCATGCTTTCAATAATGCTTTTACCTCAGGTTTTGGGTCTGCTGATCAGCTTAAATAACCAACAGGTTTTACGTGAATTTAGCTTTCTTCAACATCTTGCTTATTTTGATTTGCTTGCTGATTGGTTTTTCTTCGGAAAGGGGTATGATGGCATATCATTTTTATTATTGGCGCTCGTATTGCCTGTGTTTTTCTTTTCCAGTTTTATTGAAAAAAAGTTGATGGCTATACTTTTAGCTTTGGTCGTAATTTTAACTTTTGGGGGACTACATTTACCTGAAAGGACCTGGCATTTTATTCCTGTTTTCCTGATTCTGTTATGGCCATTTCAAAGGTGGAGTAAATCATCTATACCTGTCTTGATTCCGATTATTATAATTTGGACTTATTTTTCCTTCAACCATTACTTTATTCGATGGTCTGCATCGATAGACAAAGACATGCTAAGTTTACAGCAAAGAATGAAGGAAATGTCAATTGATAAAACTCAGGAAATTTATTTATTTTCTAAATATGAGAAGCCCTTCATAGAATTTTATTTGAATGAAAATTCCCCTTCCTTATTTATGTATTACCCCGACAGTAAAAATTTTCTACCTTGGGAATCTTTTAAAGGTGAATGGGTATTGGTTGATTACGATAATTTTAAACCACCGGGTGAGATTGTTAATTTACTGAAATCAGAGTTATACACCCGAGCGTACCAAGACCCAAGATTGGTTTTATATCATAAAAAATAGCTGTCTTTATAATATGTGGAAAAAGCATATTTAATTTTAAAAATTATAATAAGTTCAGATATTTATCTTGACAACTGCGATAATTTAGATTATATTTGGATATGATAGTTGTCAAATTAAATTTATTGTAGTGAAAGAAAAGGTTGTTGCTTATTTGCGTGATCATTTGGGAATGAGAAGCAGTGAAAGAATGGAGGGATTTGGTGCCTGGCTGGATGCATCCTTGGAAAATATTTCCGAAAACGGTGATATTGTTTTAAAGTTTGAAGTTAGGGATGAAATGTTAAATCCATTGGGAACCTTGCATGGTGGTGTGTTTTCAGCTATGATGGATGAGGCTATGGGTATGCAATTGTATATTTCAAGCGAGGAGGGTGTGGCTTATTTTGCGATGAATCTAACTACTGATTTTGTGAAAAATGTGAAGAGAAATGATTTTTTGCTTGTAAAGCCAATAATAGTTCGCATTGGAAGAAATACAGCAACACTGCGTTGTGAGGTCTACAATTCCAAAAACGAATTGGTAGGTCAAGGGAGCTCTAATTTTTATAAAATACAAATGCAATAAGTAATGTTGCGATTTGGGTTCTTTTATTTGACTTTCTGTATTCTGTGTTTAGAGTTAAAAGCACAGGTAGACAAAGTTTGTATTAGTTCAATACAAATAGAAGGATCAAAAAAAACGAAAGATATTGCGGTTTTAAGATATCTGAATATTGAAGTTGGTGATTCAATTCCCTTGACTGGTTTGATAGAGAAAATGGAGGAAAATAGGGTGAGGGTAATCAATTCAAGATTATTTACCTCTGTTGCTATTAAAATTTCTAAATGGGAGGATAAAAATATTGAGTTGTTGATCGAGGTGAAAGAAGCTTGGTATATTTACCCCATACCCATTTTTGAATTGGCAGATAGAAACTTTAACGTATGGTGGAATGAATTCAATCGCGATATCAGTCGGGTAAATTTAGGAGGTTCTTTGTATTGGCGAAATGTTACAGGAATGAATGATTGGCTGGCTATTAACGTTCAATTTGGGTATAAGAGAAAATTTAAGCTGTTTTATAGAATGCCTGCCCTAGATAAAAAGCAAAAATGGGGTTTTGATATTGAAGCAAACTATTCTGATCTGAAAGAAGTGAATTATGCTTCAATGAACAGCAGACAACTGTTTTACAAAGATCTGGAGACGAAGGACAGGCAATTTATGTCAGCAAAAGGAGCCTTGAGTCTTTATTATAGAGCAAATACTTATGAAAATCATCATTTGACTTTCTCTTATAATATGTTGCAGATAAGTGACTCTATATTTCAGAGAAACCCTTACTTTTTTATGAGTGGTCAAAAAGAATCTTCATTTGAGATTGAATACACCTACATACGAGATAAGAGGGATATAAGTGTATATCCCTTGAAGGGTTATTATTTTGAAGCTTGGATCACAAAAAGAGGATTGGGATTTGATAAGGATGTTAATTTATTAAGGGTAGGTCTTGATATAGCTTATTATCATAAATTTTGGAAACGATTTAGTTTGGGCGTTTCACTCACTGGAAGACTGTCAATGATTCGTCAAAAAGAAGGATTTTATCATCAAGACGCTTTGGGCTTTGGTTCAAATTTTGTTAGAGGATTTCAATATAATATTATTAATGGTCAAGATTTTATACTTTCTAAGCTAGATCTCAACTATAAAATAGTTGATTTTAAGATTCCCTTATTTGTAAAATCTAAAAATGATTATATCAAAAATATTCCCGTTCGTATTCATAGCAGGTTATTTGTTGATTATGGCAAAGCCTGGGATCGATATTACGCTGATTCTAATCACTTAAGCAATGTAGATTTAGTAGGATATGGGATTGGAATTGATTTTGCCGTATACAATTACAATATTTTGTTCCAATTTGAGTATACTTTTAATAACTTTGGGTCAAGGGATTTGTATTTTAAGTACAGGTTTGATTTTTAAGAAGGTATTTTATGAATTTAGCCATTTTTGGAAGAAAATTAAAATCAGAACATGTCTCATTTGTTGAGACCTTATTTTCTGAGTTAAGTATACAGCCTCACAAATGTCTTTATATTTTTAAAGACTATTATGAAACACTGAAAGATAAGGTCCAAATTAAGAATCCATTTTTTCTGTTTTCTTCATATGAAGAATTAAAAAAGTTAAACATTGATTTTTGTATCACCCTTGGCGGAGATGGTACTATTCTTGAGGCCGTTACTTACATCAGGGATACGGCGATTCCGATTTTAGGTATAAATTTAGGTCGATTAGGATTTTTAGCTATGTTTGAGAAGAAAAGAATAGCTGAGTCTATTGTGGCACTAGATACGAATTGTTATGCTACTGAGTCCCGAACTTTATTGCAGCTGGAATCTTCTGATCATATTTTTGGGGAATTAAATTTTGCTTTGAATGATTTTACGCTATTGAAAAGAGATACTTCTTCCATGGTTATCATTCACACCTATGTAAATGGTGAATTTTTGAATTCTTATTGGGCAGATGGTATTATCGTTGCTACCCCAACGGGTTCTACCGGTTACTCATTAAGTTGTGGTGGGCCTGTTATTTTTCCAAAATCGAGTAATTTTATCATAACTCCAGTTGCTCCACACAATTTAAATGTTCGTCCGATCGTTTTATCAGATGACGTTGTCATTTCCTTTGAAATTCAAGGAAGAACAACAAACTATTTATGCACTTTAGATTCTCGGTATCAGACAATCAAGGCAAGTACCCAATTGGCTATAAGAAAATGTCCCTTTGTTGTTCATATATTAAGGCCCAATGACAGGAATTTCTTGTATACGATCAGAGAAAAACTACATTGGGGTATTGACTCAAGAAATTAATGTATATTTGCGTTCAGGCTTATGAAAAACTTTTTTTCTTTTATTGTTATTTCGTTCTTTCTTATGCTTTCTTCATTGAAGGCACAGGAAGGATTTGAGTTTGGTGCATTTGCTGGTGTGTCAACATATTATGGCGATTTAAATCCATTATTTAGTTTTAAGAGGATAGGACCTTCTGCTGGTTTAATGGCTCGAAAAAATTTTGATGGAAGAATTTGTTTGCGGGCTACTTTAAATTACCTGAATGTAGGAGGGGACGACTCTAATTCTTTAGGTGAATGGGAGAAAAAAAGGAACTTAAATTTCTTCTCACATGTAGTAGAAGGTGCTTTTGCCGTTGAATTCAATTTCCAGGATTTTCACTCAAAAACAAGAGAAGATAAGCCAATAGCCCCTTACATTGTAGCAGGTCTAGGATTCTTTTATTTTGATCCTCAGACTGTTTATCAGGGGCAAAACTATCAGTTACGTTCATTGGGAACAGAAGGACAGATCCCGGGAGAAGAATATGCACCTATTGCGCCTTGTATTCAATTAGGTGGAGGTGTTAAGGTAGATATCAATCGCAATTGGAGTTTAAATCTAGAAATCAACGGTCGAGTGACTTTTACCGATTTTTTGGATGATGTTAGTGGAAAGTATGCTGATTTGTCCTTGGTAGAAGGATATCGGGGAGCTGTTGGGGCCGCCTTGTCAGATAGATCTGTAGAAATCGGACCCAGATTGGGCGAAACAGGAAGACAAAGAGGTGATTCAAAAACTAATGATTCTTATGTCACAATAAACTTTGGTTTTGCTTACAGATTTTTACCTTTATCATGTCCAACTTATTAAAAATGAAAAATCTATTTGTTTGTTTTTTATTCCTGAGTCAGTTTGTCATGGCTCAAATAAATGCTATTACTGAAAATGGTGATGAAGTTATTCTTTATGAAAATGGATCTTGGAATTATAAATCTGAGGGTAAAAAAATAGAACAGTCAGAGCCCAAAGTCAATCCCAAAAAAATGATTAAATCATCCAAATCAACCTTCTTGCTGAAAAGTTCGAAGGTGAATATGGGTATTTATATGGATCCGGGTAAATGGACCACTAAAAAAGCTTCTAATAATGAAGATGCCGAATATGAGTTCCAAAATAAAGAATTGGATATTTATGGTATGCTTATCTCTGAAAAAATTCAAATTCCACTTGAAAATTTAAGAAATATTGCGGTTGATAATGCAAAATCAGTTTCCTCAGACCTGATTGTCGAAAATGAAGAATATAGAACTGTGAATGGTCTCGAGGTTTTACATATCAAAATGAAAGGAACCATTCAAGGCATCCGTTTCATTTATTTTGGGTACTACTACTCTGATAAGTCAGGAACCATACAGTTTCTCACCTACAGTTCAGAGGATATTTTGAATGAGAATACTGAACTTTGTGAAGATTTTCTAAACGGACTTGTGAAATTGAAATAAAAAATAAAATCATGATTGAAATTACTTTACCAGATGGCAGCGTTCGTAAGTATGCTTCTGGCGTTACTGCAATGGAAATTGCTTTAAGTATTAGTGAAGGCTTAGCGAGAAACGTGCTGGCTGCTGAAATCAATGGAGAAATTTGGGATTCAAACAGAGGAATAACACAAAATTCAAATGTTAAATTGCTTACTTTTCAAGATAAAGGAGGAAAATATGCTTTCTGGCATTCGAGTGCACATCTTATGGCTGAAGCTCTTGAATCTTTATATCCGGGAGTCCGGTTGGGTATAGGCCCCCCCATTGAAAATGGTTTTTATTATGATATTGATTTAGGATCTGGAAAGAGTGTCAGTTTGTCTGATTTAGAAGCAATTGAGAATAAAATGATGGAATTAGCCCGTCAGAAAAATGAATACATTCGAAAAGAGGTTAGTAAAGCAGATGCTATACAATATTTTACAGAGAAGAACGATCCATACAAACTAGAATTACTGGAAGATTTGGAGGATGGGCAAATTACATTTTATGAACAAGGTAAATTTACAGATTTGTGCCGTGGACCTCATATTCCTAATACCGGACACATTAAAGCAGTCAAATTATTAAATGTTGCTGGAGCCTACTGGCGAGGTGATGAAAAGAGAAATATGATGACTCGTATTTACGGAATCACTTTTCCCAAAGCAAAAGAATTGACAGACTATTTGGTTTTATTGGAAGAAGCTAAAAAGAGAGATCATAGAAAACTTGGTGCAGAGTTGGAACTTTTTATGTTTTCTGAAAAAGTGGGTATGGGTTTACCTATCTGGTTACCTAAAGGTGCTGCCTTAAGAAATAGATTACAAGATTTTCTGACCAAAGAACAAGTAAAAAGGGGATATCAACTCGTTGTGACACCTCATATTGGCCACAAAAATTTATATATTACCTCAGGGCATTATGAAAAATACGGAAAAGATAGCTTTCAACCCATAGCTACCCCAAGAGAAGGTGAGGAGTTTATGTTGAAACCCATGAATTGTCCGCACCACTGTGAAATTTTTGCACATAAACCACATTCTTACAAAGAGTTACCGCTCAGAATTGCCGAATTTGGTACCGTTTACAGATATGAGCAACATGGAGAGCTGCATGGACTGTCAAGAGTAAGATGTTTTACGCAAGATGATGCGCACCTCTTTTGCACTAAAGAGCAATTGAAAACAGAGTTTCTAAATGTTTTAGACCTAACCATGCTCGTATTTAAAAAAATGGGCTTTAAGGAATTTACAGCCCAGATCTCTCTTCGTGATCCAGAGAATAAGTCAAAATATATTGGATCCGAGGAAAATTGGGTAGCAGCAGAATCAGCTATTATTGAAGCAACAAATGAAATTGGTTTAGAAACTATTACAGAATTAGGTGAGGCAGCTTTTTATGGTCCCAAACTGGACTTCATGGTGAAAGATGCATTGGGCCGTTCCTGGCAATTGGGAACCATACAGGTGGATTACAATCTTCCGGAAAGATTCCAGTTGGAATATACGGGAGCTGACAATCAAAAACACCGACCTGTAATGATTCATAGGGCACCTTTTGGGTCGATGGAAAGATTCATCTCTGTATTAATTGAGCATACGGCAGGCAAGTTTCCTTTGTGGCTGACTCCTGAGCAATATGCCATTTTACCTGTTTCTGATCGGTTTGTAGATTATGCCAATGAAGTTAAATCCAAACTGGAGGAATATGATATTAGAGGATTTGTGGATGACAGAAATGAAACCTTAGGAAGGAAAATTCGTGATACTGAAGTAAAGCGTATTCCTATGATGCTGATCATAGGGGAGAAAGAGGCGGAAAATGGCCAGGTTTCTGTTCGTATGCAAGGGGTAGAATCAGGCGATAAAGGTGCCATGTCAATTCAGGATTTTATCGGATTTTTTAAAGATTTGTTGGCAGGAGAGTAGTAGTTGTTTTTCATTTTAAAAAATAATATTTAATCATTTCTTTTTTTTCAAAATGAGCTGGACAAATCTGACCTTGAATGGCTAAAAGAAATCCAAAGAAATCCAAAGAAATCCAAAGAAATCGCTGCCAAAACATAAATAGTGTATATCAAAAAACAAAACCCCCAAAACAACTAATTGTTTTAGGGGGTTTGTTTTTGAGGGATAGAGCAAGAATTGCTAACTCAACATCTCCATCTCAACTTCTCTGCTTATTTTTCTCACCATACCCAATAGAATTCTTCCCTTTCCACCTACCTCAACAAAGTGATTGATGCCCTCTGCTGTCATATTTTCTATGATTTGTTGCCAACGAACCGGGCCAGTTAACTGATTGATTAGGTTGATTTTGATTTGATCTATATCTACTACTGCTTGTGCATTGACATTTTGATATACAGGGCAAAATGGCTTGCTTATAATTGTGTTTTCAATAGCTTTTTGTAATTCTTCCTGAGCGCTCTGCATCAACGGGGAGTGAAACGCACCACCGACACTGAGTGGAATTGCTTTGGCTCCCTTTTCTGCCAGTTGTTTAGAGGCTTCCTCAACACCCGCAATACTTCCTGATATTACCAATTGTCCAGGATTGTTATAGTTGGCGGCAACAACAATATGTTCTTTGATTCCAGCGCAAATTTGCTCAACAATACTATTGTCATTGATCATGATAGCAGCCATAGTGCCCGATGTTTTTTCACAGGCGGCTTGCATGGCCATTGCTCTTTTGTATACCAGTTGTAAACCATCTTCAAATTTCATGGCTCCAGCTGCTACCAAGGCGGTAAATTCTCCCAGTGAGTGTCCTGCAGTGGCATCTGGTCTTAGGTTTTCTCCTTTTGATAAATAAGTAATAATTGAATGTAAAAATACAGCCGGTTGTGTAATTTTTGTTTGCCTCAAATCTTCTTCCGTTCCTTCAAACATGACTTCTGAAATGGGAAATCCTAAAATTTCATTGGCTTGGTGAAACAACTTTTGAGCTGTAGTGGATTGTTCGAATAAATCTTTGCCCATACCTGTAAATTGGGCTCCCTGTCCAGGAAATATAAATGCTTTCATGTATATATTTTTAAAACTTAAAATTAATAAAAAAAATCAGCCCTGCAAGACTGCAAGCTGTCGAAGCATGTTTTTAGCAATATCAATAAAAAATGGCAAATTATGTGATCTCTCTTCCAGAATGAATGGTTTTCCCTCATCTCCTCCCTCTCTTATGCCCATGACCAGTGGTACCTGACCTAATAATACGGATGATGAATCTTTGGCAAGACTTTTGCCAGCTCCTGTACCAAAAATGGGATATTTTAACTCAGGATATTCCAAAGGGGTAAACCAAGACATGTTTTCTACAACACCCAGAATAGGCACGTTTACATTGGGCAGGCGAAACATATTCATCCCTTTAATGGCATCTGCCAATGCAACTTTTTGAGGTGTAGTAACCATTACAACGCCGCTAACCTGAACAGTTTGCACTAAAGTTAGCTGAACGTCACCTGTACCAGGTGGTAAATCTATGATTAAAAAGTCCAACTCAGGCCATAAACAATCCTTAAAAAACTGATTGATGATAGAGGCAAGTCTGGGGCCCCTCAAAACAACAGCCTGTTCCGCTTCAATAATATTTCCTATTGAAATACTGTGAACGCCGTATTTTTCAATGGGAACCATCATTGGCTTTCCGTCTATATCAATGATTTTAGGCCTTTGTCCCTGAATGCCCAACATAATCGGTACTGATGGACCGTAAATATCTGCATCCAGTATACCCACTCTGGCACCTAACTCCTTTAGAGCGAGGGCAAGATTTACAGATACTGTACTTTTTCCCACACCCCCTTTACCAGAAGCAACTGCAATTATATTTTTTATCTGAGGAAGGAGAGACTGCTGTTGTGCGGGTGGCTGTCCAACAGAAACATGCGTGTGAACCTCCAATTGAGGATAAGCTTCTTGAACTGCTTGTATAATGGCAAAATTTAATTCTTGTTTCGACGGATGTTGCAGCGTTGGTAACTTCAAATCTATATGTACTTTTTGCTCAGAAAGGCTTTGTACTTGTACCATTTGAGAGGTTACTACATCTTTCCCGCTTTGAGGGTCTGTAATTTTAGATAAAATATCTAAAATATTTTGTATTTGAATCATAAGGACTAAGCAGAAAAGCTGGTTCCACAACCGCAAGTGCTATCCGCATTGGGATTGTTGAAAGTAAATCCACGATTGTTTAAACCCTCCTGGTAGTCAATTTCCATTCCCACCAAATAAATGGCATGAGCCTTGTTCATATAAACTTTGACATCTTCCAACATGAACATATCATCTCCTTCCTGGAAAGTATCAAAGCCTAAAATATAAGAGAACCCGGCACATCCTCCCCCTTTAACACCAACTCTGAGCCCATGGTCAGAGCTTAAATTTTCATTGATGAAAATTTTTTTTAGTTCCTGAATGGCTCCTGATGTGATTTGGATGGGAGTGGTAGAATTGATATTTGTTGTCATATGATTCATTTGAAATAAAAATCAAATCAAAATTAATTATATTCAGTCTAAATAACAATTTATTAAATGTCTAAGTTTTAAAATTAGTTAATTCTTAAACAAAATATTTTTGTTGGAAAGGAGTTTACTAGTATTATTGTACTTTATAAATGAAAACATATGTGGATGGATTTGCTTCAAATACTATTACCTGCTTTGATTCTGTTGGTAGGTGTGATTGTTATCGTAAGAGGGTTTCTGAAAAATCAGTCAGAATCGATGACTGCGTTCCTTTTGAAAGAGGCAGAATATCGTAAAATAGAATCAGAAAGAAGAACGCTTGAGATTTCCAAAGCGAACAAGGAAATTACCATGCCACTACGTTTGCACGCCTATGAGAGAATGACTTTATTTTGCACCAGATTAGAATTAAGCAATGTGGTGAAAAGATCAAATGTGTACATTCAGGATGCAAAAAGTTTGAGTAGAGATTTATTGCATAATATTGAGGAGGAATATGCACACAATATCTCTCAACAGATGTACATGACAGATGAATTATGGCAAATTATTCAATTGGCAACGGTTGAAGCAACAGGAATCATTAAAAAAGCTATGCAGCTAACCCAAGAACAAGAGAAAGAAGGAGTTATAGCTTCAGCTTCTTTATTTATTGATGTTTTGGCCGCCTTTTTAAATGAAAATCCACAGCTTGGTTATATTCAGGCATTGAGTGCCATCAAAAAAGAAGTAGCCTTACTTTACTAACAATGCCCATCTATTTTCTTCTTATTTTATTGCTATCTTCTTGTACTTCTTTCCTAACGAAGGAGTTACAGTATAACTATTACGGTACTGACACACTGGAAATTGAGAATAAATCTTTGGAAAATCAAATTTCATCCTATCGGATTCAAATCGATAGTCAGATGAATCAGATTGTTTCTTATACAGAGGTTGATTTACTCAAGGAACAGCCAGAATCCAACTTAGGGAATTGGGCAGCAGATGCAGTTCAGAAGCAATTAATTCAATACACAGGGCAAAAAGTAGATTTTTCTATCTTAAATTATGGTGGATTAAGAACCTCCGGTATTCCTAAAGGTCCGATAAAGAAAAGACAAATTTTTGAATTGATGCCATTTGATAATATGTTGGTTGTCGTTGAAATGAAAGGTGAAGAACTTTTTCTTTTGTGGGAGCATATGATGAAGAAGGGGGGGTGGCCACAAAGTGCTGAATTGAAACTTATAATAGATGCAGATGGAACTGTTTCAAAAAGTTCAACCATATCAGGTGCAACGGTAGATAGGAGCAGAGTATATAAAGTGGGAACCATTGATTATTTGGCCAATGGGGGAGATCAATCCACCTTTTTTATATCAAAAACTAAGTCAGAAACCGGTGTGATTCTCAGAGATGCTGTAATTGCATATTTGATAGATTTGAATCGTAGGGGAGTCAAGGTAAACACACAAAAAGAGAATAGAATTGAATGGATAAAAAAATAAGTTCGGACAGAAGATTATTCTTAAAAAAATTATCCTTCATGGGGCTGGCAGCTTCCTTCCCACTCGTAGAGTTATTTCCCAAAGGAACAGACAAGGGATCTGTACAAAAATTGACTATTCTTCATACCAATGATGTGCACAGCCGGATTGATCCATTTCCGATGGATGGAGGTCCTAACCAGGGGCAAGGAGGAGTGGCCAAGAGAGCTGCTTTAGTAGAAAAGATAAGAAAGGAAGAAAAAAATGTTCTTCTTTTTGATGCCGGAGATATTTTCCAGGGAACACCTTATTTTAATTATTTTAAAGGAGAGTTGGAAATAAAGATGATGTCTGCTCTTGGTTATGATGCGGCTACCATAGGGAATCATGATTTTGATGGTGGAATTGAAAATTTAAAAAATCAGTTATCTGCGCACGCAAAGTTTCCAATGCTGAATTGTAACTATATAATGAAGGATACAGCGATGGATGGTTTCAGTTTGCCTTATCAGATTTTTAAAAAGGGTCGACTAAAAATTGGGGTAACGGGTGTGGGAGTTAAACTGGAAAATTTAGTTCCCAATCAATTGACTGGTGGAATTCAATGTGAAGATCCTATCTTAAGTGCTGAAAAAACTGCTTCATTTTTAAAAAATGAAATGAATTGTGACTATGTTATCTGTTTGTCTCATCTTGGTTATTCTTACAAAACAGATCAAGTTTCAGACCTGGTTTTGGCTAGGGAAACCTCCCATATAGACTTGATTATAGGCGGCCATACTCATACATTTTTAACCCAGCCCACTCTTGTTATGAATAAAAAAGGAAAAGCGGTTTATGTAAATCAGGCAGGTTGGGCCGGAATTGTTTTAGGTCGTATAGATGTATATTTTCATGCAGAAAAGGCTGAAAAACAGCTATATGGAAATAATTTAACCTTGTTGTAAAGGGTAAGATTAATTCTTGAATTTTTTTCAAGCATGTATATTTTTTTTAAAATACAAATTTTTTCTTTCGAATATTGTGTTCATATTTGTAATAATAGATTTTATCTATTGTTGTTTTCTCAAGACTGATTACCCAAAGCAATAGCTTTAAAGACCTAAGCAAATGAACAGTGCCTACGAAGCATGGCAGAAATCGATGTCCGTTATTGCAGAGCATGTAGATGAACATGTTCTCAAGACTTGGTTTGTTCCGATTCTTCCTTTGCATCTGAATGGTAGTTCACTGACTTTACAGGTTCCAAATAAATTTTTTTATGAATGGTTGGAAGAACATTATGCTTCCGTTTTAGCTATAGCTCTTACTAAAGTTTTGGGAAAAGAGGCCAAGCTGCATTATGCTTTGGCTCCCGTGGTGCAGGCTCAGACACAGGTGTCTTCTTTCGAATTAGAGCAGCAATATGGGAAAACTCCCTTGAGAAATACTGAAAATAAAATAAATCCTTTTGCCTTTCCTGGTATTCAAAAGGTAAAAGTTGAATCAAATTTAATTCCTCATCTAACTTTTGATGATTTTATTGAAGGTGATTGTAATAATCTGGCTAGGTCGGCGGGTTTGTCTATAGCAAGAAGACCAGGCCAAACATCCTTTAATCCGCTGATGATTTTTGGAAATACAGGTTTGGGCAAAACACATTTGGCTCATGCCATTGGTAACGAAGTTATAAAAAATGCACCCGACAAAAACGTTTTATATGTTTCATCTGACCATTTTACAAATCAATTTATAGATGCCGTTTCTGTTAATGGAATTAAAGATTTTATCAATTATTATCAAATGATTGATGTGCTCATTGTTGATGATATTCAATTTCTTGCTGGAAAACATAAAACACAGGAAATATTTTTTAATATTTTCAATTTTCTTCATCAAAAGGGAAAACAATTGATCCTTACCTCTGACAGAGCACCTAAGGACTTATCGGGCATGGAGGAGAGATTGATTTCAAGATTTAAGTGGGGTTTATCTGCCGATTTACAAGTGCCTTCCTTAGAAACTAGAATGGCAATCATCCAACAAAAAATGAGAAAGGATGGGATCGAATTACCTCACAATGTAATGGAATATGTTTCTTTTAATGTAAGGACCAATATTCGTGAGCTGGAAGGTGTAATTATCAGACTATTAGCAGAATCGGCTATTAACCAAAAAGAAATAGATTTAGAGCTGGCAAGGCAGGTTATCAGCAAATTTGTAGATGATATATCTCACGAAATTTCCTTGGATTTCATACAGAAAATTGTTGCCTCTTATTACAACATACCCGCCGAACAATTAAAAGAAAAGACAAGAAAAAAATTAATTGTAACAGCACGTCAACTCTCCATGTATCTGGCTAAGCAACTAAGTAACAAGTCATTGGTTGTAATTGGAGAGTCCTTTGGAGGAAGAGACCATTCAACGGTCATTCATGCCATCAGATCGATAGAGGAAATGCTTCAAAATGATGATCGTTTCAAAAATGTAGTCAATGATTTGACCAAAAAGATTCAATCCAATAATTCCAATTGATAATCTTCAGAAAGCTGTAAATCAATAGTGTTCCATCAAGTAAAATGGAATATTTGATTAGGGTGGGTAATTTTTTTATCCTGCTGATGACTCCTATCCAAACAAATGAAAAACTATAAAGGAGTAAATCAATCTGATTGAGATAGTAAAAGCTTAGAAACAAAGCGATCGTAATTGTTGCTAATTGTATATAAAGCATATTATTTGTTCCTAAGGCAATGGATAGGGTTTTAACATGATTGGATTTGTCTTTCTCCTGATCTCTTATATCAAATGGAATAACCAGGGCGAAAAAAAAGAGGAATCTGGTAGTGAAATAGGGTAAATCCAGTATTATTTTTTCCGGTACTTGTATTAGACTCACTACTGTCCAGCATAAACTAAGTATAAAAAGTTTGAGATAGGGGACTCTGTTTAATTTGCCAAAATTGAAAAAGTCAAAAACGTAAAGAAAGGCCATTGGGAATAGCAAGGAAAGTATTATGATTTGTTTTATTTGACCAGATGTCAAAAGATAAATGATTAGGGGTAAAGAGAGAACTAATAAAAAAATATAATGACTGAAGTTTCGTTTTTGTGTTCTGTATTGATTTTTTTGATGATAATGTAGAAGATAAGTGAATAGAGTGCAAAAGAAACCGAG
>CAZNNX010000009.1:0-11320 GCA_964574485.1 uncultured Saprospiraceae bacterium
AAAGCCTTAGTCTCATTTGGTGTTTAGATTAAAACGACTAAAGTCATTTTAATCTAGGGGATTTATCCTCCGGATGGTACAACCATAGCGAGCAGGCGGTTTTAACCCCTGCGTTAAATCAACCCCTGCGTTAAATCAACCCCTGCGTTAAAACGATGAATTTATTCATTAGTTTTTGTCACCAAATCGAGCAGGCGGTTTTAACCCCTGCGTTAAATCAACCCCTGCGTGAAAACGATGAATTTATTCATTAGTTTTTATCACCAAATCGAGCAGGCGGTTTTAACCCCTGCATTAAATCAACCCCTGCATTAAATCAACCCCTGCGTTAAATCAACCCCTGCGTGACCCCCCCCATTCATTTCATCTAAAAATAGCGGAAGCGCAATACCCACTGTCTTAGGCCACGCTCCACAATTTTATGGCTAATCAGCCCGTCAAAATCATACCAATAGTATATTGTTTCTACCAGTTCAGGATCTAACTCCGTTGTACGATAAGCCTGCTCCTTAACCAATTTTTGGTCTTCATAACTAAACATACGCTCCTCCAACACATTATTTTGCTCATCCATTATCTTCCTGTGAATAGGTTGCCCCGCTTCATTGAGTTGGGTTCTGATCGTTTTGTAAGGAATGTGCAAATCTCGATAAAATTTACGTGTCAAAGCTCCCGGTTGATAAATATCAAGAATGAGCGCATGCTCCTCCTCTACTGAAATAACCGTTTGCATTTGCTGGGCTTTACCCAAGGTGCTTATTTTTTCACGCTGCAGCCGACCCTTATCGTCATAGGCGTAATCGTGTAAAATTCTGAATTCCTTGTCCTTGGGGAAAATTTTAATCTTTTGTAGCGCTTTGTTTTCTCTGTAAAAATAAAGATAACTATACTGCAATTGCTCCTCTCCGCTAGCATTGTACAGCATATCATCCACCACAGCAATCAAACGATCCTTGTATGTATATCGAAGGCTTCTTTGCTTGTCTCGAAAAGCATTGTAATAGTTAATTTCATTCAGCTGCCCCTCTTTTAAATTATAAAAAACGGAATCATACTTTTGTATAGATACAGACCAAACCAACCCTGATATATCATCTGTACCCTTAAAATTCTCTTCCAACTGCAAAACTGCCTGCTCGTATTTCATCTCCAATGCCCGCTCCAAAGAGAAGGGCAATTCGGGATATACCGAAGCCGAAAGCTCAGACCATTGCGACCGTAAAGAAAAAGTACTGGTCCACAGAAAAATCAACAAACAAAAATAAATTCGATAAGGCAGTTTCATGTCATCAAAGATAATGACTAATTTCAAGATTATAATTCCTTTTATTACAAGCCAGAAAGAACAAAATAATATAGGATGTCATGACAGAACCACAAATTCAAAGCCAATCTGATTATGAAAAATACAGAAAATGGGCCGCTGAGGATCCAAACTCATTCTGGGCAAATGAAGCCGCACATTTTCTCTGGAAAAAACCCTGGGAAAAAGTGAGTGAATGGGATTTTACCCAAGCCAAAATTACTTGGTTTCAGGGAGCAAAATTAAATATAACAGAAAATTTGCTAGACCGACACCTGGAGAAAAATGGAGATAAAGTTGCTGTTTATTGGGAACCTAACGATCCTGCTGATGCAAGTCGACAGTTTAGCTACAGGCAATTGTACCGAGAAGTCTGCAAAATGTCAAATGCACTCAAGTCCATAGGTGTTCAAAAAGGCGATCGTATCTGTATCTACTTACCTATGATTCCTGAACTAATGATAGCTAGCCTGGCAGCCGCAAGAATTGGTGCTGTACACAGCATAGTATTTGCCGGATTTTCAGCCCAATCATTGGCCGACAGAATAGAAGATGCTTCTGCCCGTTGGTTAATCAGCTGTGATGCTATGGATCGGGGCCCAAAAAGAATTGATATCAAACCCATTGTTGACGAGGCTTTACAAAAAGTCAATTGTATTGAAAAACAAATAATACTCAACTATAAAAACAGCAATTTCAACCTTGTTCAAGAAAGAGATATAGACTGGCAGGAACTCATTGCAAAGCAATCTGATGAGAGGGAAGCAGAACCAATGGACAGTGAAGATCCGCTGTTTATTCTTTACACCTCCGGTTCAACAGGAAAACCAAAGGGTGTTGTTCATAGCATAGCAGGTTATATGGTATACACCGCATTCAGTTTTCGGGAAGTTTTTCAATATCAACCTTCTGATATTTTCTTTTGCACTGCAGATATGGGTTGGATAACCGGACATAGCTATATGTTGTATGGTCCCTTATTACAGGCAGCTACAGAGGTTATGTTTGAAGGAATTCCCAGTTATCCGGATGCCAGCAGATTTTGGAAAATCGTTGATAAATATAAAGTCACACATTTTTACACAGCACCGACGGCCATTCGCTCTCTGATGGCATTGGGAAAGGAACCCCTTCAAGATACAAATAGAGATAGCCTGCGTCTTTTGGGTACTGTGGGTGAACCCATCAATGAGGAAGCCTGGCATTGGTACCATCAGGAAGTTGGTAAAGGAAAATGTCCGATTGTTGATACCTGGTGGCAAACAGAGACCGGTGGTATTCTCATCTCCGGCTTAGGCAATCACCTGGAGCAAAAACCCGGCTATGCCGGACATCCCTTACCTGGCATAGAATTGGTTCTTCTTGATGAAAAAGGAAATTTGATAAAGGAACCTGAAAAGGAAGGATACCTTTGT
Organism: uncultured Saprospiraceae bacterium; assembly: GCA_964574485.1. Lineage (GTDB taxonomy): Bacteria > Bacteroidota > Bacteroidia > Chitinophagales > Saprospiraceae > Saprospira. The sequence continues at coordinate 2,719 of CAZNNX010000009.1, forward strand.
GTAGCCAAGGCCTGGCCTTCTATGATACGAACAACTTATGGCGACCATGAAAGGTGCCGACTCAATTATTTTGACGCATTCCCCTCCTATTATTTTACAGGAGACGCAGCCAAAAGGGATGCAGAAGGAAGATACCGGATTATCGGTCGGGTAGATGATGTTATTAATGTTTCAGGACATCGTTTAGGTACAGCTGAAATCGAAAATGCAATCAACAGTGGTACTAATGTTGTTGAATCAGCTGTTGTAGGATACCCACATCCGATCAAAGGCCAGGGCATTTATGCCTACGTCATTTTGGAAATGGATAAAAATGAGTTGGAAGCAGTAGAGGATCAGAAAAATGAAATACAAAAAAGCATAGCCAGGATGATTGGAAAAATTGCGCTTTGTGATGAAATCCAATTTGTCAAAGCCTTACCCAAAACCAGATCAGGAAAAATCATGAGAAGAATCCTAAGAAAAATTGCAGAAAAAGATTGTGAGCAATTGGGTGATATAAGCACACTTCTTGACCCCAGTGTTGTAGAAGAAATCAAAAAGCAACGCCTCAGTTCATTTTAATTAACTGCTGACCCTTGGTTCCTAATTGAATTAAGTAAATACCTGCTTCTAATGAAGTCAGATCCAATTCCTCTTGACTTTGGTTGGATTCTTTTTCCCAAACCAATATACCCAGCAGGTTGTAAATGCGAATCAGTCCTAAAGCTGTCTCCTCCTCTCCTTGCTTGATCCATACAGTTGAACGGAATGGATTGGGATAAACTGTCCATCCGTTTTGTCTCAAATCCTCAGTTTCAATCGAAACCTGTTGATCTTCTCCTGCCCGGCTATTTTCCTGATTGTCGGTATTTTCCTCTACTGAATGAGAAGCTAAACGCAATATAATGGAAGGATCAGATTCATTTCCAATCAATGAGTTAATTGCCCTAAATGTAAATTTAAAATTAGGCCTGTAGTAACTCAATGTTCCGGTTGTATTAGCACAAAGATTTGAACTGGCAAGATTCGCTCTTGTGAAAATGGCACGATAGGAATTCAAAATGGTTGTGGGTACGATAGAATGGCTGGTATAAGAACTGTTGTTCCAACAAATAGTTACTAATAAATTTTGGCTGCCATTATATGGAAAAGGAGTATTCAGAGTAAAATTGTTCCAACCCACAATGGTTGTTGCCGTGGCATTGTAGGTAGAAGTGGCACCAGAGGGTGCTATGAAATTCGAATTGCTAAAAACAGAAGAATTGGTATGGGAAAAGGTAATGGTAAAATTATTCATCGCCTGACTGGCAGCCGTAGAAACCTGTATGGATAAAGTCTTCAGATAAGGATTGGTAGCAGACCAACCTGCGGCAGCCAATTCTGCACTTGTAAAAATATACTGTGTTCGTTCATCTGAAAATCCAGTGGCAAATGGATGTCCAGAATAGGCCTGTGTACCCGATCCAATGGTAAGCTGAATGTCTGGTGGCGCAGCCGTGGTAAATGTGGAAGAATTACTGAAAGTACTGGTATTGGAGGCGCAATTGGTTTGCACTTGAAATTCATAGTTGCTGGCTGCCTGCAATCCGGTAAGGGCTTTTGAATTCGTTGTGGAGGAACTATTGATCCACGTACTCGTACCAACTACACGATACCTAAGGGTATAATTTACAGCTCCTGAAACTGTAGTCCACTGCAGGGTTGCGGTAGTACTGCCTATCCCTGAAACAGAGAGGCCAGTTGCTATGTTACAAGGCGGAGCCAAGGTAGTAAAAGTCAAAACATTTGAATAGACACTGTTATTTCCATTACAAATGGTTAAAACCCTGAATTGATAAGAGGTGGAAGCATTTAACTGTGCAAGAGAAACTGAATTATTGCTCGTATTTCCTACTGTCCAGTTCGTTGCAGCTGTAGTTTTGTATTCATACTGATAAGAAAGAGCAGCAACAACTGTAGACCAGCTTATCAATGCAGAATTGGAACTAATCAATGACTGGCTGAGTTGTGCAACAGGATCGCAAACCACAAGGGTGCTGAAACTATTTTCTCTTGTATATGCACTCTGTCCTGAAATGCAATTGGCTCTAACCTTGTAGTTATACATCGTATTGGGAATCAAACTGTTAATTTGATAGCTCGTTCCAGTAACTGTAATTTGGGTCCAACTCAATGAATTTGAAGCCTTATAAGCAAGTTCATAGGATTGTGCATTGGAGATTGATGACCATTGTATATTTGCAGACTGCGTACTTATGTTTGAACTATATATGCTCACAGGTGCTGTACAGGCATTACAGCTGTCTATAATTTGCTTTGTTCTCGTTCGCATGGTAGGAATTCTTCCATATAAATCTGTACCCGGACAGCTGGTCTGACCCACATCTTTATGTCCACAAATTCTTGGTTTTACCTGAACGCCAAAAGCCTGTGTAGTCATGGAGGCTGAACTGGTAGGATCGAATCCGGTTCTGTCAAACCACCAGGCCATCAATCTATTAACGACCTCCAATTGAACAGGGGTTGCTATGGTAACATCTGCATTGCCGGGGAAATTAATCCCAATAGAGCCTGAATTGGCATTGCCAGCATGAGCCCCACGAACATCAGATGTGCTAAGGTTTGGATTATGTCTTCCCTGATAAAAATTTCCAAATTTATCAACAAGGAAATTGTAACCAATATCCGTCCAACCCAGGGTATTTACATGATAATTGTAATAGGATTGCACCACCGAAGTACCATTGGTATAGGTATCAGGTGAGGCCCCATGATGTATCACTATGTGCGTCGGACTAATATATGTAGGTGTATATGCCGTATTCACCTGTGTACATGTAGCTGAACCGCCACACCACTGGCTTCTCGGAATAATATTGGGAAATGCAGGACAATTTAATGGATTAGACTTGGGGTCTTCTAAAGGACTTGTTTGTGTTTTTCCCTTAAAATTCCCATCAAAAAGCTTCACTTTTAATTCCTGGACTGTATTTGGAACTGCTACGATCAACTCAAGGGACTGATGACTTTGGGCATCGTAGGTAAATGTCGCATCGGACCAGTACATTAACTTGGGATTATCGGAAGGACCAAACTCTGCCTCTGTTTCCTTCCACTCTGACCAGTTTCCTTCTACAGAAAGTGTTCTGTACCTAAAATGAAATAATGCTAAAGGAAGTTGATGATCTGTGGCTTTCCAACCAATTCCAAAACAGGAAAACAGATGTGATGGCTCTAAAACAAAATGCAATTGTGTGTTTTGTTGTGTTAGATAATTCCATTCAGACTCTGGCGCCCCATTTTCAATTCTTTTATCTTGAAATTGGCTGGCATCTATTCTGATTTGTGCAAAGGAACTACTGGCAAAAAGTAATAATAAACAGACACTACTTTGTGTTATAATATTCATTTCAAGGAACGGTTGGTTTGTTTGGTAAATAGAATGTAAAATTAAGAAAAGGGATTCATATTTCAATCCTCATTGTCATAAGTTTAATTAATTTACAATGATTTAACTATTTGTAAATCAAAGTCTAATTCTCATCAAAATTCCATTTTCTTAAAACAGGAATCAGCAGGGCAATGGTGAGTAGAGTAATTAAAAAACCCATTAAAAAAGGAGCACCGGGAAAATAAACAGGGGCAGATTTACTTGTAAATAAATAAAAAAGATTGGTCATAAGTACCGGTCCGGCAATGGATGACAAACTGATAAGTCCGGTAAGTGCACCTTGAATTTCTCCCTGTTCGTTATCAGGTATTTTATTTGAAATTAAACTCTGAATGGCAGGCTCACAAATCCCCCCCAAAAGATAGGGAATCATGAAAAGATACATCATCCATGATGCTGAGGCAAAGGAAAAGCAAAGCAAGCCAAAAGCCAGAAAGAATGCACTTCCTAAAATGGTTTTACCTATACCAAAATATTTAATTACCGGATCAATCATAAATCCATTAATGACTGTAACTAGCACACCTATCACCGCCAATGAGACACCTATTTCCCACTCTGTCCATTGAAAACAGGCAATATTAAAATAGGTCCAGGTGCTTTGAATCGAATGACCGGAAAGGTAAAATAAAAAAAAGGCCAGCATGAGCCAGTGTAATTCCGGATATTTTCTCAAATGAATGATTGTACCCACCGGATTGGCTCTTCTCCAGTCAAAAGCCCTCCTTTTTTCAAGGGGTAAGGATTCCGGAACAAAAAACAATCCGAAAAGACAGTTTAATCCTGAAAAAGCTGCTGCAACATAAAAAGGCACCCTGTTGCCTAAAGATCCCAACACCCCACCCAAAAAGGGTCCGATTATAAATCCAAGTCCAAAAGCCACACCTACCAGGGCAAAATTTTTGGCTCTTTCCTCTGGTTTACTAATATCAGCAATATAGGCTGTTCCGGTTGTATAACTTGCACCCAAGATTCCAGCAATTACCCTTCCTACAAAAAATAAAAATATAGTTGGGGCTATGGCTAAGAATAAATAATCTAAAGTAAAACCAAAAAGTGAGGCCACGAGTATTTTTTTTCTTCCGAATCTATCACTCAAAGCACCCATAAGTGGGGCAAAAAGAAATTCAAAAGCAGCATAGGTGAACATCATCCAACCGCCATAAAGGGCAGCTTCACTATCGTTTCCACCTGTCATTTCCTTGATTAAAGAGGGCAATACAGGAATGATCAGACCCAAACCTACCACATCAATGAGGATAGCGGTAAAAATAAAGCCCAATGCACTTTTCTTCATAGTTGTAATTTGCTGCAAAGTTGCTTTAAAAAAATGAAAGCAATGATTCTTATTGTTAAAAATATACATTGACTCATTGTTTTGTAGAAAAATGTATCTTTAGGTAAATTAAAAACATGATCCGGAAACTGTTTTTTCTGCTATGCTTTCCCTTGATGCTTTCGGCACAAGACAGCCTGCTTTTGGTTCTGGATAGCCTACCCCCTACGCAACAAAAACTTGGTTTTTTCCAAAGAGCCGAAAAGCCAGACCCCTGGAGAATAGGAATTCTGAGTGGTTCGCTTGCCCTAGGATATTCTGCCACTTCCTATGGTTTGGCCAAAGCCTGGTATGCAGATTATAAACAGGCTCCTTTTCATAGTTTTGATGATTGGTATGAATGGAGGCAATATGACAAGTTGGGACATTTAATGACGACCTATTTTGAGGCCAATTGGGTTTTTCAAATGTACCGATGGGCCGGTGTCAAAGAAAACAAGGCTGCCTGGATCGGCTTTGGTGCCGCCATGTTATTTCAGGGAACAGTTGAGTTAATGGACGGATTCTCAGCAGATTGGGGTTGGAGCTGGGGAGATATTGGCTTCAACAGCTTGGGAGCTGCCGCTTTTTTAAGTCAGCAGTTAATATGGAAAGAACAAAGGATACGATTCAAAATTTCGGCTCATAAACCCAAATATAGTCAGGATCCCATTCAGGCCTTAAACAGCACAGAAACAACAACTTTACAACAACGTGCCGATGCCCTTTTTGGGAGCAGTATACCCGAGATGTTTTTTAAAGAATACAATGGCGGTACCATTTGGGCCTCGGTTAATATAGGTTCTTTTATCAAAAACAGACCCAAATGGGTATTGCCCTATGTCAACATCGCCCTGGGCTATGGCATAGAAAATGTATTTGGCGCAGAGCGTAATAAATGGTATAATTCGTCACTTTCTGTATTTGAGGTTCCCCAAAGCTACCAGAGGCAAAGTCAGTTCTTTCTATCTCTTGATATAGACTTTGAAAGAATACCTACCAAGTCCAAGGCCTTGAAAACCTTATTTTCTCTGCTCAATGTGATTAAAATTCCTTTCCCTGCCTTGGAGATCAATAGCCTAGGACAATTTAAATTCCACCCATTTTATTTTTAGGGATTTTGAAAAAAATCAAAAAAAAAGCCGGCAGAGCCGGCTCGTACAATTCAACTTTACCTCCAATTACTTGGCTGTGAAATTCAATTTAATTCCCATATCATTACTGATTAAATCATCTTTTTTACCTGTAAAATTGATTCCCCAATTCTGACGATTGATAACAAACTGAGGAGTGCTAATTGTTGCAGCTCCGTTCTCCATTGTGATAGTAGCAGGAATTTCCACACCAAAAGATTTATCTTTTAAGGTTAAATTACCAGAAACCTTGTGTGTTGCACCATTCTCACCCGCTTCTGCCTTTACCCCTGTGATTTCAAATTTTCCTTCAGGAAATTTGTCAGCTTCAAAGAAATCGCCAGTTTTCAAGTGACCATCCAATTTAGCTTTCATGTCGCCTTTTAAATCTGTTGTACTGATAGAATTCATATCAATTACAAAACTACCACCAACTAATTCAGTTCCCTTAACCATCAATGAACCTGATTTGATGTTAACGGTACCATTATGCTTTCCTGTTACTTTAGAACCTTGCCACTCCATTTTGGCAGTTGCAACATCTACTGTTAAAGTTTTTGCTTCTGCGTCTTGAACTACTTCCTGGGTTTCAGTTGCTTCTACTTTTTCGCCTTCCACCTGGTTGTTACAAGAGGCCAATAATCCCATTACGGCCAAAAATCCGAATAATTTAACTGTGTTTCTCATGATTTTTTTTGTTTTAAATATTAATTTTTTTAAACATTACGAAAAGACTAACATGTCTTATCCAAAATTGTTGCACAAAATTACAAAAAAAATTAAACCGTACAAATTAGATGTTTATACATTGATTGTTTTAACATGAATTTAAGTTTTCTTAATCCGGAAAGCTTTTCACTTATTTATTTACAATGCCTGCTGGCTTTTTTTTAACTCATTTCCTATAATTTTATTAACTTGGGCATTCAAAATAATAAAATTCAAGCTTTTCATTTATAACCTATTCATTATGAATAATTTCAAATTTTTAAACAATCTGGGTGGCTGGCTTATGTTTCTGGTCGCCAGTATAGTTTACATGCTGACTGCCGAGCCAACTACCAGCTTATGGGATTGTGGCGAATTTATCTCAGCCGCACACAAACTAGAAGTGGTGCACCCTCCTGGAGCCCCTCTATTTCTTATGATAGGAAGAATGTTTTCCTTTGTTGCTGAAACTTTTTCAATTGACAAAGCCAATATTGCCTATGCCATTAATTTGATGTCGGGCTTATCTACCGCGACCCTGGTCCTTTTTATATTTTGGTCCACCACTATATTGGCTCGCCTTAGTTTGGTAGGTTACAAAGGTGATCTTACGCAGAAGGGTGATATTCTTGCAGTTATAGGTTCAGGTGTTGTTGCTGCTCTGGCTACAACTTTCGCTTCCTCTGTTTGGTTTTCTGCCGTAGAGGGTGAGGTATATGCCATGTCCTCTGGATTCACTGGACTTGTAATTTGGGCTGCTCTTAAATGGTATGTATCTACAGATGCAAAAGCAGACAGATGGTTGGTTTTTATTGCCTATATGATCGGTTTGTCCATTGGAGTTCACTTGTTAAGCTTGCTGGCCATTCCCTTTATGGCAATCTTGTTTTATTACAAGAGAAAGAATGTGGCAGATATGACCCTTTCTTCTAATGCAATTTATGGTGTTTTGGGACTCACTGTGTTGATTGCTGTTCAATTCATGAATTTTCTTCCACTTTGGGCACATATCATCTTTGCATTAGGTGTTCCCATTTTGTATACTTTCACTTATATGAGTTCCAATGAAGTGGAGAAAAAAATATGGGTCAATTTCCTTATATATTTTGCCATAGGTTTTGCATTATTGATTTTTGTACAGTCTATATTCATTCCCAAATTACCTGAAATTGCTGCCTACTTTGATTTTAGTTTTGTAAATAATTTCGGGTTGGGTGTTGGTACGGGGATGATCTTTTTTCTCATCATGCTTATTTTGGGAATGGTAAGTGGCTTGTATTACAGCCAAATGAAAAAATGGTACAATCTGCAATTGATCTTCATGATGTTCACTATGGCATTGATGGGATTTTCAACCTATGCCATGATCGTAATCCGAGCCAATGCGAATACTCCTATCAACATGAACAATCCGAGCGATCCCTACAGTCTCCTTTCTTATATCAATCGCGAACAATATGGAGAAAGGCCTCTGGCTTATGGTCCTCATTTCGCATCTGAAAATGTAGGTTATATCAGTAAGGGAAAATCTTACAGACCTGTAACAAGAGGTACACAAACTACTTATGAGGTTGTTTCCGAAAAAGGAGATTACAGATATAAATCTGATGACATGATGCTTTTTCCTCGTTTGGGACATATGGATGAAAACCGGGCTACGCAATACAGAAGATGGCTCAACCTGGCTCCTGATGAAAAACCAACCATGTCAAATAATCTGGATTTCTTTTTCAGGTATCAAATTGGCTGGATGTATACAAGATATTTCATGTGGAATTTTGTGGGTCGTCAAAATGCTATACAAGGATTCAACGAACAGGATCCATCCAAAGGCAACTGGTTGAGTGGTATTTCATTTATTGATCAGATGCGACTCGTACCTCAGACTGATTTACCTGAATCTATGAAAGACCAGGGAAGAAACACATATTATTTCTTACCTCTTATTTTTGGTTTGATCGGTTTGCTTTTTCAAATTCAAAAAAGACCCCAAGATGCCCTGGCTGTGGCTGT
>CAZNNX010000009.1:11420-14246 GCA_964574485.1 uncultured Saprospiraceae bacterium
TCTATAATGGCCTTCAAACCAAAATAAAAAACTTACCTGCTGCCGCTTTCATAGCCTCATTGCTGGTGCTAACAGCTCCGATCCTTATGGGCTCACAGAACTGGGATGACCAATCAAGAGCCGGACATACAGCTGCGAGAGATTATGCCAACAATTTCTTACAATCTTGCGCTCCCAATGCCATTGTATTTACCTATGGGGATAATGACACTTATCCACTGTGGTATGCGCAGGAAGTAGAGGGGATCCGTCCTGATGTAAGAGTGGTTAACTTTAGCCTCTTGGCAGTGGATTGGTATATCGACCAACTCAGAAGAAAAATGAATCAGTCTGATGCCATTCCTATGAGCATAAGCAAAGATGCATACAGAGGTTCCGCAAGAAATGTATTACCCATTCGAGACAACAACAGGGCTATGTCCTTACTTGATGTAGTTAAATTTATGGGCGCTGATAACCCTACAGGAAATTCTGTAAGTTATGTTCCAGCCACAAATATTTATATTCCTGTGAATAAATATGAAGTAAAGAAAAACAAAGCTGTTTCCTCCAATGTACAAGACACATTTATCGTGCAGGCCCTCAACCTGAAACTGGAGGGTACCATGTTGTTTAAGGATGACATGGCTCTTTTGGATATCATTGCGACAAATGCAGCAAATGGGTGGAAAAGACCTATTTATTTTGCTGTTACCGTAAGACCTGAAAAAATTGGCCCCTTCAAGAATTATCTGCAATTGGAAGGTCTGGCTCAAAGAATTGTACCCATTTTCACACCCGGATCAGAATCGGCAGGAGCTATGTCCATGGGTAGAACAGAGGTGGATACGATGTACCGCAATATCATGGAAAAATTCCGCTGGGGCGGTTTTGACAAGAAAAAAATGTTTGTGGATGAAAGTTACTCCCCAAGCATCCAAACACAACAGTATGCATTCTACCGTTTGATAATGACCCTACAAAAATTAGGAGATAAAAAACGTGCGCTGGCTGTATTGGAGAAAATGTATGAAGCATTTCCCCATAAAAACTTCCCATTGGATGAATCCTATGCCAGAGTTGCTCTTTCCATGTTTTTTGATTTAGGCGCTGAAGAAAAAGCAAAGCCTTTGATTTTGGACATGGCCAAAGCTTCTGCCTCCAAGTTGAAGTATTTCTCAAATATGATTGGCGGAAACTCAATGTCTGAATTTATGACTAACCTATCTTCCTATACCTCAGTTATTGAAAACAAGAGAAGAGAAATCAATCAAATCATTCAAATGAGTGGTGGCGTAGAGCAAATGGATCAAAACATGCAAAACTATGCCATGAAAGCCAAATCTGAAATGGACCAGGCTGAGGCGCAAAAAAATACACTTTTGAAAAACTGTGCCAAGCCACATTTAGTAAGTTTATTTGAATCAGATATTTCTAATGCCATAGCAACTGCTGAATCTGCCCTTGAGCTTGTAGCTCGAATGAAGGATAAAAGCTTTGCTAAAGAAGTGGAACAACTCTTTGCCGTCTATGGATTGAAGTCAAAATCTACCACTGCAGCTCCAGCGTCACAAATTACCAGTCCTGTAACAGATACGGCAAAGCCGGATAGCCAGGCCAAATAAAAATTTCATCAAGGCAGTTCTTAGAACTGCCTTTTTTTTGGCTCCTATCTATAGTAATCTTGCAGAATTTGGAATTTATTTGGGGAACTGCAGATAAGCTTTTATTTTTACCATGACTCAATCCAAACCTATGAGAATACTCCTGCTTCTTATTTTGCTACCCCTGCATATGTATGCTCAAGATAATTACTTCCAACAGAGAGTAGATTATGACATTCGGGTAAGTTTGGATGATCAAATGCATATGCTCCGGGGTGAAATATCATTTGTTTATTTCAATGCTTCTCCGGATACCTTATTTTCCCTGATGATTCACCTCTGGCCCAATGCCTACACAAACAATCAAACTGATTTTAGTAAACAATTTACAGAAAACGGGAATAAAGATTTTCATTTCAGTAAGAAGGAAGAAAGAGGTTTTATTGACTCCCTCTCCTTTCAACAGGATGGCAGGGCCTGTAGTTTTCGCTACTATGGAAACATGCCCGATATTGCAGTGCTACCCTTGCAAAATCCGCTTCTCCCGGGAACCAAGACCCTTATCAAAACACCTTTCCGTGTAAAAATTCCGGCTTCTGTTTCCAGGCTGGGGCATACTGGGCAGGCTTATCAAATTACACAATGGTATCCCAAACCAGCTGTTTATGACCGGGAGGGTTGGCATGCCATGCCCTATTTAGATCAGGGTGAATTTTTCTCTGAGTTTGGTAATTATAAGGTACAGATTAAAATTCCAAGCAATTATATCGTGGCCGCAACAGGCATACTAGAAACTGCCGATGAAATAAAAAAGGTTCAAGAAAAGGCCGCACATGATAAAAATCTAGACTTTTTAGAAATTTCAAAGGAAAAAGAAAAAGAAATTCCCTCAGACAGTAGCTTTAAAATCATTGAGTTTAATGCAGAACAAGTACATGATTTTGCTTGGTTTGCAGATAAAAGATTTTTTATACTGTCCGATACCTGCCTTTTACCCTCAGGAAAAACAATTCCCGTTTACTCCTATTTCACTCATACTGAGTCTGATCTTTGGCGCAAAGCGAATAAGTACATCAAAAGATCTCTGGTTTTTTACTCCAAAACAGTCGGGGAATATCCTTATCCCCAAGCCACAGCAGTTATGTCGGCGCTGGGTGCCGGTGGTGGAATGGAGTATCCTATGATTACTGTAATAGGAAAATCAGGTAGTGCGGAGTCACTTGATATTGTTATCACACATAAA
>CAZNNX010000009.1:14256-36607 GCA_964574485.1 uncultured Saprospiraceae bacterium
GGTCATAACTGGTTTTATGGAATTTTAGCCACAAATGAAAGAGAATATGCCTGGCTAGACGAGGGTTTTAATTCTTACATTGAAAAACGCTACGCCCAAACTTATTATCTAGAAGAAGATAATCTTGATGAAAATTATATAGCTTATTTATTGCAGTCGAGAAAAAAGTCGGATCAGGCAGTAGCTACACCCAGTCAAAAACTAAGCTCTATCAATTACTTTTTATCCGCCTATGCAAAACCTGCCATGTACCTGGCTTATTTAGAGTCTTATCTCGGGAAGGAGTTAATGGATTCCTGTTTGCAGCATTATTTTCAAAGTTGGCAGTTCAGACACCCACAACCCCGAGATGTACAAAGTATTTTTGAAAAAATAAGTGGAAAATCTTTAGACTGGTTTTTTGTTGATCTCATTCAAACTACAAAAAGTTTGGATTACGCCATTGGACAAACCTTCAAAAAAGGTGATCAGGTTTATTGTAAAGTTAAAAACCAGGGCGAGATTAAAGCTCCTTTTACACTGTCTCTATATCAAAAAAGTAATGACTCGCTCCTTCAGATGATTTGGTACGAAGGAGTTGCTAAAGACACCTTGATTAATCTCAATCTTGCCCCGGATACATATTGTAAGCTCAATGCTTCAGAAAGGCTTCCCGATCTTTACCTCTATGACAACCAGAGCAAAAACAATTTTCCCAGAATTCGATTTTTGTTGAGTACAAAACAATGGGACCGGCCCAGCCTGTATTTGGCTCCCGCTCTAGGATATAATAAATTCGACGGATTTTCACTAGGTCTGGCTGCCTACAGTCTACCCATATTACCTCAAAAATGGGAATTTTATTTCGCTCCTCTCTTTGGGTTTCAAAGTAAAAATTTGATAGGCCTCGCCGAGATAAGAAGAAATATATATCCCAAACAGGGTAAAATAAGGGAATTATCAATTGCCCTTCAGTATAAAAGTTTTCATGAAGCAGAAAACAAAGAATGGAACTATCATCTAAGATATCAAAAATGGGCACTTGAAGCTGATTTATATTGTAAGAAAAAAGAGAGCAGAACCCTGGTCGAACATCAATTGAAAGTTCAACAATTTATTATTCAAAATGAAAGTCCAATATTTGGGTTCAATCCCACTACCTACCTGGGAAAAGATCAATCTTTACGTAGTACAACACGTCTGCTTCATTCTTTTACCTTCAAACACCCCATTTTCCCCATTCAAGTGAAAAACTGTTTGGAATATGGAAATTATGATGATTTTAGACTTGATGGCTACGCCCATTACATTAAGTTGAGCTTTGAAGGCAATTTAAAAATATATTATACGCCCAGAGCTGCTGTACAAATTCGGCTCTTTATGGCTGCCTTCCCATTTCATAGTGATCGGGATTATGGCGATTTCCCCCTTCAACTTGCCTACCGTAACCAAAGTGACTATCAATATGATGATCATTTTTTTGGAAGAAATGCCAATGAAGCTTTTTTTTCAAATCAAATTCAAATGAAAGAGGGCGGATTCAAAACCCCTATCCAAGTGAACCAAACCATTAACGACGGCAGATCCAATCATTTTCTATTGGCGCTGAACATTTCTCCTGAACTACCTTTTACACTGCCTATTCGAACAAAATACTTTAAAATTAAACCTTATTTTGATCTGGCCTTTGTTCAAAATAGTTCTCCTACCCTGCAAATCACCAACATTGCTGATCAGATTTACTATAATGGAGGAATCAGTATTGACATAGGTGAAGGAGCAATTAGAGTTCATTTCCCTTTATTTTCAAGCAATCAACTACAGAGTCTGATGACCCAAAGAGGAAATTTTGGAAATCAAATATCTTTTCACTTAGATTTGAATCGTTTTCACCCCAGAAAATTGATGGAGCAAATCCTTAAAGAATTCTATTGATGCCAAGACAATCCTGGACCTCATGGCTGAATTATTTGAGTTGGAGTAAGTTGAAGAATGCATTGCTCCTCTTTATTTCTTTTCTGTTTAGCAAATACAGGGGCAAGATTTACAATCTAGGAAAACCTATTTCAATAGCAATTGAACCCACAACTGCATGCAATTTAAGATGTCCGGAATGCCCGAGTGGATTAAGAAGTTTTCACAGACCCACAGGCAATTTAGACTTTGATTTTTTAAAAAAAATGGTGGATGAGGTTTCTCCTTATGTCTTTTATTTAAATTTTTACTTCCAGGGTGAACCTTATATCAATCCCCAATTCTTAGAGATGGTTTCCTATGCGCATAAGAAAAAAATATTCACTTCCAGCTCTACCAATGCTCATTTCTTGAATGATGACAATGCAAAGAATACTGTATTGTCCGGACTGGATCGAATTATTATTTCTATTGATGGAACGACACAGGAGAGCTATGAAAAATACAGAAAACAAGGAAAGTTGGCCAATGTAATTCAAGGAACCAAAAACTTAGTTTCATGGAAAAAGAAATTAGGTAAAAAACATCCTCATATTATCTTTCAATTTTTAGTTGTTAAGTACAACGAACATGAAATCCCTCAACTATATCAATTGGCTGAAGAATTGGGTGTAAATGAGGTAAGACTAAAAACTGCTCAGGTATATGATTATAAAAATGGAAATGAATTCATACCGGATAATCCAGCCTATGCACGCTATCACAAACAAGCTGACGGCAGTTATTCCATAGACAATGCCCTGCTCAATTATTGCTGGCGACTTTGGTCTTCACCTGTAATCACCTGGGATGGTCAGGTAGTTCCCTGTTGTTTTGACAAGGATGCAGATCATCCTATGGGAAGCCTAAAAACCTCAGACTTTACGCAAATATGGCGGGGCGAGGCTTATCAATCTTTTCGCAAACAATTATTGAAGGGAAGAAAAGAAATTGAGATTTGTGCCAATTGTTCGGAAGGTTGTAAGGTTTGGGCAAAAACAGATTAAATCTCCAAGGTCATTCCGTCAAAGGCAAGTTTCACATGAGCTGGTAAATCGACTTCCAAGACTTCATGTTTACCCAAATTATGACTTAAGTGGGTAAGATAAGTGATTTTGGGTTTCCATTTGTTTATGTAATCCAAGGCTTCAGAAAGGTGTAAATGAGAATAATGTGGGGTGAATTGAACTACACTTAAGACCAAAACATCAAGGTCTTTCAAATATTTTTCTTGATCTGCACTTATTTCTTTAAAATCGGTGAGATAGGCAAAGTTTTTCACTCTGAATCCTAAAACGGGAAGATGAGCATGAAAATATTCAATAGGTTGTATGTGAATATCACCAATCCAAAATGACTTGTCTTTGGTTACATCATGAAAAATTATTTTGGGGATACCCGGATATGGGTTATCAAAGATATAGTCAAAAGATTTTCTTAGAGAAACTTGCACCTGTTTACTTGCATAAATAGGCATATCTGATTTTTGCTTGAAATTAAACGGCCTGATATCATCCAAACCCGCAGTATGGTCTCTGTGCTCATGGGTAAAGTATACAGCATCGAGACGATTTACATGATTTTCCAACATTTGGTTTCTAAAATCAGGTCCTGTATCTATAACAAGATTTTTTTGCTCGGTACTTATCAAAATTGACACACGACTTCTTTTGTCTTTCTTATCGGAGGACTGACAGACCTCGCAAGTACAAGCTATAACAGGGATTCCTTGAGATGTTCCTGTACCCAGAAAGGTTATTTTCATTCTTAGATCATTTTATAAAAATAAATGTAATCAGAAAATTCAGGATTATCAAATTGAAATGTTTTGAAATATTTTCTCAACAAAGAGGATCCTATTTTATGGAGGTTGGTTTATTGATTATTTTATTTCCCACTATATTCTTCTTTGTTTTTCAAAAAAACAGAATACAAAAATTTGAATAATAGATAATTACATTGAAATTCTTATCTTTTAAATTTATTTGCTTGATCCAAGTGATAAATAAGATAATCTCGTCCAATAAGTAAGGATTTTAATATAAAACAAACCATTATGCCATTTCTTGTAACTATTATTTGCACACTCTTTTTTTTCTTAAATTCTCAAGCACAGTACAATTCACTAAAAATACCCGATACTCTCAGTGGTCCGGTATTTAACCTTGAGATGAAGGATACATTTAAACAATTCAGAACAGGGCAGCAAACCATAACAGGTGGAATAAACAGCGATTTTTGGGGGCCTACACTCATTTTCAATCAGGGAGACAGTGTCTTTTTGCATGTTACCAACAATCTCAATGACAGCACTACATTACATTGGCATGGCATGCATTTGCCAGCAGTGATGGATGGTGGTCCTCATCAGATAATACCACCAGGCACGGTATGGAGGCCTTACTGGCAAGTAAAAAATAACGCAGGACTCTATTGGTTTCATCCTCATTTACACGAAATGACAATGGAGCAAATTATTTCAGGATTAGGTGGTTTAATCATAGTTAGAGATCCTGTGGAATCAGCTCTTTCTCTTCCCAGAACTTATGGTATAGATGATATTCCATTGGTAATTACAGACAGGACCTTTACAAGTTCTAACCAATTTAACATTGAACCATTTGGAGATACAGTTTTAACAAATGGAACATTGAATGCCCGACAGGATATACCGGCACAGGTGGTACGTTTAAGAATTTTGAACGGGGCGATAGAACGCACCTATAATTTGGGATTTAGTGATAATAGAAGTTTTAGTGTGATTGCTACAGACGGAGGTTTATTGGATGCACCTGTCAGTGTAAACCGATATATGTTATCTCCTGGAGAAAGAGTTGAAATACTGGTTAATTGTACAGGGCAATCGGGTACTAATCTGAATCTAAAAGCCTTCAATTCTGTCTTACCTCAATCAATTCCTGGAGGTGAAAATTTTCCCAACGGACCTTTTGCCAATGCCTTAGGAAGAAGAGATTTTAACATCTTGAATCTTAATATTGTAGCACAAACATCCAATGCCATTTCGGCTATCCCATCAGTCTTAACAACAAATGTATTCCCTAATGAAGCTAATGCTGCGCTAACAAGAACAATTACCATATCAGACAGCGCCGGAGTTACCAATCCTGTAATACTCGGTCCATCCGCATTTGTTTTGGGTCATAAACTTTTTGATATAAACTACATCAATCATACCATCATCAAAGATAATATTGAAATTTGGCAACTACAGAGTAATTCGGTTTTAGCTCATCCTTTTCATATCCACGATGTTGAATTTAAGATACTAACAAGAAATGGCGTAGCTCCATCTGCTGAAGAGGCTGGTTGGAAAGATGTCGTTCTGGTTAAATCCAATGAGACAGTAAGATTTATAGCACGTTTTGATGATTTTGCAGATGCAACTCATCCTTTTATGTACCATTGCCATATAGCATTACATGAAGATGAAGGCATGATGGGTCAATTTGTTGTAACTGATCCCACTGCAGTTGTGGACGTAACTGATGAAAATTTTAACTTTGCCGTCTATCCTAATCCCAGTTCTGACAGGATATACGTTGATTTAAAAAGTCAAAACATTTCTGCTTATTATGTTACGATTCACACTTTAAATGGCAGAACAGTCTTGATGCTACCTCAACCAATTCTGAATGATGGCATTGATATTTCTGGAATACCAGCAGGAAATTACATTCTTACATTAGTTGATAGAAAGACAAAAAATTCCGCCTCTGTTACATTTATAAAAAAATAAGGGATGCGTTTAGGTTATCTGGTCTTTATATTTCTCTCAATGCTTATATCAAATATAACTGCACAAGAAATTTCAGACTTTAGCTTGAAAAATGTAGATGGAAAAACAATTAGCCTCAGAGAATATAAAAATGTAAAAGGTTTTATCATAGTTTTTACATGTAACCATTGTCCTTTTGCTCAGTTTTATCCGGATCGTTTAAACAGATTATATAAAAAATACAAGGCAAAAGGGATTCCACTTTTAGCTGTAAATCCAATGGACACCTTGGTTTATGCCGAAGAAAACAGGGAGGAGATGCGTAAAGTTGCAGAAAGAAACTCATTTCTTTTTCCATATCTCTTGGATGACAACCAAAAAATTGCAAAAAAATTTAAAGCAAAAAGAACTCCTGAAGCATTTATTATTTGGAAAGAAAAAAACAGTTTTTTTATCAAATATCAGGGTGCAATTGACGACAATGGTGCTGAGCCAGAAAAAGTAGTAAATCACTTTTTAGAAAATGCCTTAGTTGAACTTCTTTCAGGAAAACAGGTAACAGAACCTGAAACTACGTCTGTAGGTTGTAAAATCAACTACAGGAAATAGGAAAAAAAATAATAAGCTGTTTGGTTCATTCCTGTTCAGCCATGGCAAGATTCTTAAAGGGGGACCTGGGCTGCCATTTTTCCTCCTCAGACATATGCTCAAATACAAATTTCATTACCTGACTTGACAATTTATTCCTGTGGCGTGCATAGACATCTAAATCGCAAGCTATCGCACCTACCGAACTTTTTATTTCCAGGGCAGTTCGGGCAAAATCTATCCATCTAACTTTTTTCGAAATTCCTTTTTTGATGATTTCATACAGAATATTCAAATAAAGTTGATATCCCTTATTCACCTCTTTATTCATTCCAAGGAAATGAGCCTCTAATTCACCATAATTGTAAAAAATAGTGTAAAATCCAACCATTTCATCGTTCAGATAAATAGCGACTAATTCAAATAAATCCCCCAAACATTCTTTTAGCGTACAAAAATAAAAGGCATGTAAGGTAAATGCATTGAATGTAACTCCCCTTGCCACTTCCTGATATAAGGCATAAATTTTTTCTCTGTTTTCAATAATCTCCTCCTTCGTCAAACTCACAAAACACAAATCCTCCCCCTTCTTTGCAGCCCTTCTCGTTCTCACCCTGTATTTGGATTGCATATCTTCCACATAATCATCAAACTGATTCCAATGTGCCTGTAATGGAAGATGCATACTGGGCTGTACAACATAATTATAGTAGGCCGCAGATTTCATTACCTGATCAAAGAGAGGATTTTTTTCCTTACAAGGATAATCCTTAAACATTTGTATATGTATTTTCTGCTGACTCAATTGCTCCAGAAGCAATTGTATTTTATCAACCGAACTTGCCAGCATTTGTAGAGTTGCTTCATTCTCGTCAAATGGTTTTCGAAGGTAAAAACCGTGTTTACCCGTAAGTAACATGTTACCGCATATCAACAAATTGAAAACAGCTTTCTTGATGAAAAACTTTCGAATAGGCGCAGACAAACAATCCCAAATTCCTCTGTCTTTTTTTTCCTTGTCTTTGAAACTATCAGATAAACGTACAAAATAGGTTTGTAAGTAGATGATTCCAATCGGCTGTCCATTTCGATAAAAAATACCATATATCGTTCCCGTTTGAGAAACGGGATTTTTTTCGAAAGCACTTAAATAGGCGCGCTGTAAAAATAAATTATCAGGGGCTGTTGCCTCTTCCCATTCACTCCCCAACTCATCTATGCTGGATGTTAATAAAAGTTCCTCCTCCTTCCCCAATGAAAGCCGCTGAATTCCCTTAGGCAACTTGATTATTAACTTCGACATTAAATTTAAATTATATATAAAGATATATTCTAAATGAAACAAATTATAAATTGTTCAATATAAGAACCCGACTTTTATTAAAATTTAAATATTCTTTAACCTAGATTAAACCTTTATTATTGATGTCAGTCCAATATGTATGATGCAGCTTACAGAAATAGAAAATGAAATTAAAAAAAATCTCTCCATTCAACAGGAAAGGGAAAAAGCATTTCGCTTGCTATTTCATAGTTATAAAGAAAATATCTACAGGCATTTGATGCGCATGTTAAAAGACCATAATGATACAGATGAAGTAATGCAAATTGTATTTATCAAGATTTATAAAGGAATTGATCATTTCCTCTGGCAATCTAAACTAAGTACCTGGATTTACACAATCACGTCAAGAGCATGTATCAGTTTTATAAAATCTAAAAAAAATTCAAAATTAAGTCTAACAGATTTTTCTTCACCAACTATCCATGACAGCGCTGTTTCATTAGAAACGATGGAAGAAGATAGAATTTCAGAAATATTTCAAAAAGCCTTGGATCAATTACCCCATAGACAGAAACAGGTTTTCTTACTCCGTTATGAGGAGGAACTCAGCTACAAAGAGATATCAGAGATACTTCAAATTACGGAGGGAGCCCTCAAAGCAACCTATCATATTGCAGCAGAAAAAATGGAAAAATTTATAAAAAATCAAATATGACACCCAAAGATCAAGAATTTGAATGGCTTGACCAATTCAAAAAAACAAATAAACAACCCCAGGCTCCAGAACATTATTTTGATCTACTGGAAGAAAGCCTGAGAAAAGAAATACCTGCACTTTCCACTCAAAGTAAAACAATACGCTTACCCTACCTTGGCATAGCAGCCGGACTTATGCTTTTGGTTTTATGCTATTATCTCTATTCTTCACCCCATGATACAGCTCTAAGCCTTGATCAAAGATTTGAAAACGCTGACCTCGAAAGTCTAACAGCCTACTATCAGGAAGAAAAGATAATATCGCCTGTTGAAACAGATAGTTCCTTACCTAAAAAAAATAATACAAGCCCCGCTCCTATCGAAATCTCCACAGATGAAGAATGGCTGGAGGAAATAAGTTTAGATGAATTACTCAATCAATTATCTGATGAAGAAATCCAAAAGCTGGAAAAACAAATTTTAAATAAAGAAATAAAACCAATTCAAAAAACCATTAAAACACCAAAATTATGAAATACCTAATCAACACAGTTTTATGTATCGGAATTACAAGCCTTTGTTTCGCTCAAAATCCGGAAAGAGCCGACCGCATCAAGGCAGTTTGGATCGCCTACATCACACAGGAATTGCCCCTGAGCAGCGAAGAGGCAACTAAATTCTGGCCCATTTACAAAGAGTTCAAAGAAAAAGAAAGATCACTGCAAAGATCTGCCAGACTCAACGCCATCAAAACTGCCAGCGAGGCCGAGCAGGATGCAATGATAATGAATCATTTCAAGGCAGAGGAACAACTTTTGGCCCTCAGAAAAGAAAATTATCTGAAACTTAAAAATGTAATCAGTTCCTCTAAAATCATCCGATTAAGAGAACTTGAAAAGAATTTCAAAAAGAAAGTGGCTGAAATGATCAGAGAGAGATCCTCCAGATAAATTATCTGGAGTTTTTATCCAAAGGAGGAAATAATAATTGCATACCTGGCTCCAGGGCGTAAATAGAGGGCAGCTGATTGATTCTGGCCACCTGCATATAAAACTCTGTCGATCCGTAAATTTTCTTGCATAAGGCTGGTAAATTATCGCCGTACTTTACCTCAACAACATGCGAAAGATCAGGAGAATTACCCGTATCCCGTGTTTCTGGATTGATTACACCCTCCAATTCAATAGTAAAAGCAGCACGCACAGGATTTCCGCTGGCACTAAATAAATTAAACTCAACATTCAGATTTTTTAAGGTTCCCTTGAATACACCCTCCTGGGAATCTTCTTTATTGCTGGATGACAACAAAACCTTACCCCAAACAACTTTCAAGTAATTGGGTCCATGTATTTCATTGTCATAATTCAAACAAACCTGCTTCAACTTTTTTAAATAGGGGGCAACTGAAGGCCCACCATCATCTAAGGCTATATCACTTACCTTGTTTTCTCCATTCTTGGGAAATAAAACACCTGTTGCATCAATCAATGACTCAATCTTCAATCCCGCATTCTGGTAACTGGGGGCCGTAGGTACAGGTGCTGACTCTCCAGCTGCACCCATAGCATCTTTGGATGAGGAATTATCATCCTCCTTTAATTGCCAGTTGAACTCAATCTTTTCCGGATTGACCTGCAGGGTAATAGAGGAAACCTCCGCATCGGAACAATCCATGGTGCGGTGACTGGAAATAATCATCTTGGTAACTAGACCCATAATTAATAATTATTGCAAAGGAACTGTAGGTAATTGATACGGAGCAACACCATATTTACTTGTTTCTTTAATGAAATTATATTGTTTTGACTTGCCAGTTTCAGTATCCCAAACCAAAATATGGAAATAATAATTACCGTTATGAACAAAACTATTCTGCTGCATCATAATTTTTCCGGTACTGCTGGTCTGATTCGGCATATCTGCCTTCAGTGGATTGTGAATGATACTGCCCAGAGCAAAAATGAGGGCAGAGAGACCCAAAAGAATAAACATAATAGACTTTGATAATTGAACCCATTGCTGTTGCATATACATCTGATTTTTTATTATTCAATACAAGTTATGTGCCAAATGGCTTACAAACAAATTTACTTATTTTTTTGAATACAAAGATGCTAATCTTCAATTAATCCTTTAGAAATTTGAGTCAGTCCCCCGCTTTTTTCCAGCTCTGATTTCATCTGCAGCCAGGCCTGATCCTTTCTCATGATAGCTTCATAGTCTTTGCATTTCAAACTCCATATTTTACATAGTTTTTCAATTTCTTTCCAGGGCAACAAAGCAGCTTTTACCCTCTGTTTTTCTCGAAAATATTCCATTTGTTGAGAAATAGCAGTCAGATTTACAGATTTTAGATCCAAAACCAATTCCCAAAAACTAATCCATGCCTGTTTTGTTTTTTCATCCATTGGATTCTGAAAAACCAATTCTGCCCAATCTATCCTCCAAGATTTTTTTAAAAGGATCAATGAAAATTCTGCTGGATCGTAGAGAAGTAAATCATTTTTCTCGGTGGCTGTATAAATTATCTCTGCATTTTGACTGTATTTCAAAAGCAAAGTATTGACATAAGTGGTTTCCTTCAGATATTTTTTTTCTTTTTCTTGCTGAAATTGTCTTGCTTCTTCTATTGCAATACTGCTGTATTCAATCAAATCTTCCTTGTAGAAATTCCAGTCGGAGTGAATGATTTTAATTCGTTCAATTTGTTTGTATGTCCATTTTTTTTCAATGGCATGAGCCTGCACAAAAAAAGTAAAAAAAGAATCCAACTTATTGATATTCATTTGCATATCTCCTGATTTCAGATAATATCTCAGCTGATAATAAAATTTGATTTTTTCAATCTCTACTTCATCTTCAGTAGCTAAAAGCAGAAGCTCCAACAAACGCTTCTTAAAAAAAGAATCAAGGGTATCCTGAGCAAAAGCCTTAGAGGCTCCGAAGCCTAATTTGTACAACTGTGAAAATAACAGGGGAAATGAATCCTGCGCCAGCAATAAAAAAAAAGGAAGGTAGCCTTTGGTTCTCAACTTATCAATCAAAAGACTTTTGGAGTAGCTAATCAGATCCTCATTTTTTCTTTTTTTTGAAATAGAAAGAAGAGCTTGGGAGAAAAAATCATGATTCAAATTCATCATCATACAAAATTTGCAAAAAATCAAACTCAGGCTGATAGGTATCTGTCCAACCCTTCATAAAACCTTGTAAAGCTTCCCCACTCAACTCAGCAAAAAAGCCGCCTAGTTCTTTTCTTTGTTCTTCAGAAAAATCTTCATTTTCTTTATGTTCTATAAGATCCAATTTTGCCCTTTTCTGACCTGCTCTGTATCCTTGTTGAAAAGCTTCCGTTTCAACTTCCAAACCTAAGCTTTTCCAATCATAGAATCCTGATTGAATTTGAAGGGCAATTTTCAACCCTTTGGAATAAGCTGACTGAAAAAGCGGGTTGGATTTTTCATCCGGGGACACAAGGGGTGGAGAACCTTCGATTGCTGTTCTTACAGGATCAGTATCAGGAAGTTCGAGATATGCCTTCGTTTCAAATAGGGCAAAACGTATGGCTTTTACTTTCAACTGATCTTTTGATTCTTGTTGTAAAATGTCTTTTTCTGCCTTATGGATTGCATCCCGATATCCCGATTCAAAGTTTTTCTGTTCAGCAGCTGGAATGTCTTTTATTGCGTTCTGTACCAATTCCTCCTGGTTTTCAATCATCCAAAAAGCAAGTAATTTGGCAGAATCAGCCGGTGCTGAGGCCGGTACAAAATCTATTACAATACCCATTGACTCTTGCGGCGGTAGCAATCCTCTGCTAGTGGCATAGACCCATTTCCAATGTCTGCTATGCTTTTGATACCCTTTGGCATAGGCTGCCTGATCAGATTTTTCTTCTTTATAACTTAATTGATTAAAATTCTTTTTTTTGTCCAGAGTTTCTTTGGAAATTCCTTCTGAAGCCAGGGCAGCATCTTCCAATTCTCCAAAACTTTTGGCAAATGATCCTTTTTGAAATCCTTTCTTATAATACTGGTCGCCTGCCTGAGACCCTCCATTTTTACCACTTTCAAAGCCTGAAAGGTAAGATTCACTTGCTTTGTTGGCTTCCGTTTTGGCTAGTTCCAGTATATCTTTGTAGAATTCATGCTGACTGCTATCACTGACGGCCCTTGATAATTTTTTCTTCTTTTCCTTGTTCTTCTCAGATTTTTCCCACTGTCTAAATTTATTTTGAATCGTTTGTATTTTGATTTGATTTTGAAATTGTTTTTCAGGATTATCCTTGTCAGCACCAATATGAAAATCGTAAAAGGAACGGAAGGTCTGATCATAGCTGGACTGGAACATAGCCTTCAATTCTTTTGCAGTAAAAATTGAATTTCGCTCGGAAATCTTTGACTCAAAGGCTGTTTTTTTCTTTTTCTGATTGGCTGAAGCAAAACGTTCGTTGTAGCCATTGATAAAAGCAGAATGATAAGGCTCTCCTTTTGACTTTGCCCTACCCATAGCCTGATCATAAGCAGTTTTTATTTTAGCTTTTTCTTCTTCGGTTTCAGCATTTTTTTTGGCTTCGGCCAATTGTAATGAGAATTTTTTACCTGTTTGAAATCCTTGTATATACTGTGGATCCTGTGGATTCAGAGGTGTATTAGAAATTTTCGGACTGCTTAATTTTTGATTTTTTGCATAGATATACCCTTGATACAAGTCTTTATTGGATTCTAATAATTTAGTCTGAGATTTCATTGCCTGTTCTATCTCTCCAATTTGGGAACTATTTTTTTTTGCATCCTCCTTCAGATAAGAGAGCCATTCCGCAGCTTCCTGTTCTTTTTGAAACAATTTGACCCCATTCTTAAAATCTGTATTTTCCAAGGCAAAACGATTTTTTTTATCTTTTTTCTCTGCTTGTTGTTGACTATACTTTTGATTGTAAAATTGTGCAAAGGCCTGATCAAAAAATTGTTTGGCAACTTTTTGATCTCCATTATTCTGATCAAAGATGTGATTTCCTTCTTTAAAATAATTTTTTATCGTAGGGTCAGGCTCCTTTAATTCCGGATATTGCTTTTGAACAGATTCTCCTTTTTCCAGAAGCTGAAGTGCTTTTGATTTCCCCATCAACGCAGAGAGAAGTCCCAGTATTTTTCCTGCCTCAAAATCATTTTGTCTATCAGAGGGTATGTTTGCCTGCTTTTTATCTTTTTTTTGTTGTTTCAGAATACTCTTTTGAGTTATATTATACCCGGCAGCATAACCATTCTGGTACATAGGACTCTCATTCTGCATCTTCTGTTTGACTAGCAGAAGATCTTGTTCATTTAAAAGTCCTTCGACTTTGGCTTTTGAATTTTCTTTCCCCTCATCAAAACCCCTTTGATAATCTGGATTTGATTTCATCAAGGCCATATCGGCTTCTTTCAAAGCTTTTTTCTTTGCTTTTTGCCCCATTGCAAAACTTTGATTGTAGGCTTGGAAGAAACCAGATTTATATTCAGCAGACTGGGTTTGAGCCTGATCCATTTTTTGTTTGGACAGATCAGAATGACCATGAGCTGCCTCTGTTCCTGCCAATGCACCCTCTTGTTTGCCCAATTGATAGGAATTGCTGGTTTCCAATTTGGCTGCTGCTATTTTGGATTTCATCGCCTTACCTAAGGGCAATCCTTCGTTATACCCCGCATAAAAACCCTGCTCGGCATAAGAACGTATTTTTTCATCAGGAAATTTAGAAATTACCTCTTCTAACTTTTGTTTTTTATAGTCATCCTTTTCTTTATCATTTGAAAATGCAGTACCTATAATAGGTTTACCATTGGCATCCGTTGTAATTTTTTTTCCAAAACCAAAGCTCTTCCCGATCAAGGAACCCATTTTTTTCCCTTCTGCCATTGCATGTTGATTAGCCTCCGCATTCGTATTCTTGGGACTTTTAGGCTCTATCTTGGGAATTGTTTTCAGAAAATCATCATCTTCCTTTTGCATTTCTTGCCCTGCAGATTGTTCTCCGCCCTGATTATTTTGATTTGCTTCTATTGTCTGCCCTTGCTCTGCCTTTTCTTTTTCGCTTCGATCTTTTACTTCTTGCGCCTTGGCATTTTCAATAAGATTAGATAAAGTTTTGTATTGACTCATTTCATCCTCTTTGGACGAATCAAAGGTATGTGCTTCTATAACCTCATTATAATTGATTTCCGGTTTGGTTTTTTCTTCAGAATCTTCTTGTATTGAACTGACTTCGTCTTCCTCCTCGTTCTCTTCAGCAGAACCCATACCATTTCCACTACCGCCCTCCAATGGCGGATCGGCATCATTTGAATCAGTACCCATACCCATAGAGGAAGAACCTGCCATTCCCATTCCCATTTCACTGGAGCCAGTCTCATCATCAGCCAGATTGCCCATACCTGACATACCCATTCCTGAGGAAGCTGAATTTTGGTTCTGCACAGCAAAACCCTCGTTGTTTTCCTGGTTGTGGTGAACGCCTGCCAAACCCTCCTCCTGCTGATCCTCCTCCTCCATTAAAGAAGCAGGGAGTTTGTCTTCATACACTTTCTCTCTTGTATCAGGCTTAGGCATTCTCAATTACTTAAAAAATGTAAAATAAAATAGGGCGATAAATCGCATACCATTCTCAAAATACTGAAAATATGGAAATAATTGATAGATTTTTTTTGAATATTGAATAGTTGTTTTATTTTTGATTGACTACACAAGACTATTAGACTGAGACAAAAAATGGAAAGACTAATCCTGTATTTCGGGATTTGGTTTTCACTGACCAACCTGATACATGCTCAAAAGGCTGTTGATTACAACACTGACGCCATTCAATTAGCTGCTCGAATTTCAGCTAAAATGAACCATTCTGCCGAAATTTCAACAGAACATATCCATGATTTTGCTTTTGCTCTCAGAAATATTTCGCAAAGCGACGCTCCTTTTGTAAGGTTTATACTTGACACGATACAGATTCATGCCGCTGAAATAAGCAGCACACATTCCTTGGTTGTTTATCTGAATGAAGAAATCCTACATGATTTTGAATCCAAACACGACGCACAATCTGTGCTCATGTATTTACTTCCCAAATTTGCCTACCTGTATACACTCGAGGCGCAGCATATAGTTTATAAGGATGGATTTTATCAATTAGGGATCATTTCTTCCCAACCACAGAACATGCATTTTATTGGAAATGAAATCTCACTTGACCCCCAAGTGTTTATGGTAGAAATTCCGGTTGAAGCGGCAGCTCAAAAGGACATTCAAATTCGTTCCATTGGTAGTGAATGGTTGGTTCATTATCATTATCATCATCAACCTTGTAAAAGTTGTTTGAGACAGTCTTGTGAATGGCAATTTGGCGTAAGAAAAAACGGTGAGGTTGAATTTATGGGGCATTATGGGGAGCTCCCACAATTTATTTTGGAAGCGAACAGAGATTAATATTGTTTTATTTCATGGGAGGCAGCTTCTTCGTCAGGGGCTGCTTTTTTTATTTTAAAAAGAGCTATATTTGGTAAGGAAAAATTTACATATGCTCAATAACTCAGATTTAGAAAAATTACGCCAGGAATACAAGGGAGAAAGTTTAGATGAAAAAGATTGTAAGTCAGATCCTCTCCTACAATTTTCCCTTTGGTTTAAAGAAGCAGAGCAAAGTATAAAGGAAGAAGTCAATGCCATGATTTTGTCCACTGCCACGCCCAAGGGTATCCCTTCATCCAGAACTGTACTACTGAAAGGTATAGACGAAAGAGGATTCATTTTTTACAGTAACTACATGAGCAGAAAAGGGGAAGAAATGCTCGAAAATCCTCATGTTTCCCTATTGTTTTTTTGGAAGGAATTAGCCCGTCAAGTAAGAATAGAGGGCTTGGTTCAAAAGGTGAGCAGATCAGAAACGCAATCCTATTTTCAACAACGTCCATTGGGTTCACAACTGGGAGCCTGGGCTTCACCTCAAAGCAAAGTGATTCAAGACAGAGCATTTCTTGAGAATAATTTTAAAAACTGGGAGGACAAGTTTGCCGCCCAAAGTATTGTAGAGGCTCCTGACTACTGGGGTGGTTATGTAGTTGCCCCTTATAAAATTGAATTTTGGCAGGGCCGTGAAAGCCGTTTACATGATAGAATATTGTATACACTGACGCAAATTGAACCTAAATCATGGAAAATAGAAAGACTTGCCCCCTAAGCCTTGTTTTGGTAATGGGCCTTTTACTTTTTATTCAATGCCAATCCGAAAAAAAACCAACCCGGATTAGTATCAATTCTCTGGAAAAAACATTTCAACTGCCAGAAGAAATTCCCGTAGACAGTGCACCTCAAATTTTAAAAATATGTCAGGATTTTGACCAGATGCCGGAACAAGAAATCAAAAAAAAACTAGAAAGACCCAATACTGATCTTTTTACCATTTCCTACGGATATTATTTCTTAGGGATGCGTCAATTGGAAAACAATAAGGTAAAAAAAGGATTGGCCAGTCTTCACCGTGCCGCTGATGATTTACTCAATCCACTTGCTATGAGCCAGTTGGCATTAATTTACTCTCAAAAAAAAGAAGACATAAGCAAGCAAACGCAGCAAGAAGGGATAGATTTTAAACAAGATTTTGGTTTATCTTTTCAGTATCTGATCCAAGCATTAAACATTTCTGTTTACACTATGGATTATTTCAAAGACAGAACGGCTTTGGATGATGTACAAAGGTACAGGGCTCCATTACTTCAAATCATTGAAAAAAGGGACAGTTTGGCCTGGCCTGGATTCAATTTTTTAAAAGCTGAGGAGAAAGCAAAAAAAGAAAGACCCCAGCTGGAGCAAAAATTTAAAATTCTTTTTCGGGTAGATTAATCTATTTAACTTCACAGCTAAAACGTTTCTCTTCCTTGAGATAACCCTCTAGAAGATCACCCCGCTTCACTGGACCAACACCCGCCGGTGTTCCTGTGAAAAGTAAATCGCCCGTGTGCAGGGTAAAAAAATGAGATACATAGGAAATCATATTATCAATTGAAGTAAGCATTTGAGAAGAATTTCCCAATTGCACTTTCTCTTTATTCTTTTCCAGGTAAAACTGAAAGTTTCCTTCTTTATCCTTTGCCTCATCAGCAGAAACAAAACTACCTAGTACAGCAGAATAATCGAAAGCCTTGGAGATTTCCCAGGGCTGTCCCTTCGACTTCAAGTCAGATTGAAGGTCACGTGCCGTAAAATCTATTCCTACCGTAATCTGTTGATAATACTGAGAGGCAAATTTAGTTTGGATAGACTTTCCAGATTTTGAAATCCGAACCACCAATTCTAATTCGTAGTGAATATCATTTGAAAAATCTGGAATATAAAATGGTTTATCATCTTTTAGTAAGGCCGTATCTGGTTTTAGAAATATCAAAGGCTTTTCAGGAATGGGATTGTTCAACTCGGCAGCATGTGCAGCATAATTCCTTCCAATGCATATTATTTTCATGATTTTATATTTTTATAATCAATAAAGTTATAGTTCATTTTTTTATTGATAATCAATTAATTAGATTAAAATAAACACTAAAACAAAACCAAAACATTTCAAAGATAGCACAAAACAAACCCTATTTGCGTAGTTTTTTTAAAAAAATAAACAAAAAAGTGCAAAAAGATATTGTTTATATCAACAGATATCTTATCTTTGAATAACAAAACAACAAATTTTTTGTCTATTAAGGTCTAAGAAAAAGTTCTTATCAGTCAGTGTAGGTCTTTCTATTTTGTCTCATTAGTCTATGAGAAAGCGAAAGGGGTCAATCGACCCCTTTCTTCATTTTATATCAAACAGTAAAATAATATCATTCTTTTGCTAATATCTTAGATTTTGCAAGCCCGCCAGTTCCTTCACCTCTTTTAAGGTTTGCTGGGCAATTTTTCTGATTTCTGCGGAAGATTCTTTGATTTGATTTTTAATATCTTTCTTTTCTACGAGGATTTCTTTTTTTCTTTGTTTAAACAAATTCGTTTCTGCTACCAGTGCATCTGCAACGGATTGTTTTAAATCCTTATAGGAAAGTTTCAATTGCGGTTCATGATATTGATTCCACAGGTCATTGTATAAACTTAAATCTCCACAAGCTTTAAGCATTACAAAAAGATTTTCAACACCCGGACTCATTGTTCCTTTGTCTTGCTCCGTGCCGTCATCAGTAACTGCAGAACCCACTTTTTTGCGGATCTGCGCTTCTTCTTCAAAAACAGAGAGATAGTGCTTTTCTCCCAAACTTTTACTCATTTTCTTTTGTGGATCAGCCAGGGATCTTATTTTCAGAGCTTCAGTGAACATGGCTTCGGGAAGAACAAAATAATCTGAAGAGACAGCGGCATTAAAACGTGCAGCGATATTTCTTGCCAATTCCAAATGTTGTTCCTGATCCTTTCCAACCGGAACATAATCAGCCTTGTAAATCAGAATGTCGGCAGCCTGAAGAACAGGATAATCAAAAAGTCCGGCTGAAACGAAAGCGTCTTTGTCAATATCCTTTACCTGATCACTTTTATCTTTAAATTGGGTCATTCTTGACAATTCGCCGTAAGAACAAAAGCAATTGAAAATCCAGCCTAATTCTGTATGTTCAGGAACCAGAGATTGAATGAACAAATTTTCTTTATGGATACCAAGAGCCAACAGGCTAAAAATGATTTCCCAGGTATTTTCTCTTAGTTTGGCAGGTTGATAGGGCATTGTCATTGCATGATAATCCACAACGCCATACACACAATGATAATCTGACTGCAGTTTTACCCAATTTTGGATTGCTCCCAAATAATTGCCATAGTGAATTGATCCTGTAGGTTGTATAGCGGATAAAATTCTTTTCATTTTTAATTTTTTATACCCAGGTTTAAAATTCTATTCATCTAAACCCAATAAAATCTTCTTTTTTTCTTCGAACTCTTGTTTTGATATCAAACCCTGTTCCAACAAAGAACTCCAAGCAGCCAGTTCATCGGCCTGACCTTCATTGGGTTGTGTATTTTTAAATTGGATTAATCTCCGCTCCGCTTCTATTCTTTCTCTCTCTAATCTTAATTTTTGTATTTTAAGCTTTTCTCTCTCCACCTCAATTCTTTCCTTTTCCAATATCCTGCTCTCTCCACTGTAATTATACTTAAAATCAAACAAATCCTGCGGCATTAAAAGAAGTTGAATCCCTTCTATGATTGAAAAAATATAGGGGATGAAAGTCCAGCAAAACAAGATCGAAAGTATACCTTTAGCGGTTTTACCCAGATAAAACTTCTGTAATCCGAAGTAACCAAAAAAAAGAGCCAAGGCAGCTGCTATATATTTATTTTTCATATCTAAAGGAAAAAACCTGGTTGTAAAAATAGAAAAAAAAGACAAGACTAAATAGATTCAACTACATTTTCAGGAACCCATCCCAAGAGCCCATTCTTGAATCTCAACCGGTACCAACCCTCTTTTTTCTCTACCCATTCAGCTTTAACTCCCTCCGGAACCAATACGATATCCTCCCCTTGAATATCTGGACTGGATCTTACGCCCACATCCGGCTTCATTACGATTACCTCTTTCAGATTTACCCTGTTCTGCTTACAAAGCTCTGCATGTAGTAAAAAAATAACAGACAAGAAAAGAATGAATGCAGGTAAAACCCATCTCCTGAACAGCGTCGCAGATTTCCTCTGTATAAATCCATAGCCCCACAATAAAAAAGACAAATAAACCAAAACCAAGGAACCATTTGCCCAAAAATCTGTACTAAAGAGCAAAATCAGATATAAATACAGATCAAACAACCAAAAATTTTGTGACTGATACAAAGCCGTATCCAATCTTTCCTGAAATGCCTTAACATTTTGAAGGGCAGATGGATGAAACGGATCACGCCTCAACACCCTTTCAAAACATAAGATAGCCTTGGCCTTATATCCTAATTTATAATAAGCCATACCCATCTGATTCAAAGCTGCCAAAGATGTCTTCTCCCCCTTCATGGCGCAGGTAAAAAAAGGAATAGAGGCCTCAAACTGATTTTTCCGATACAAAATCATAGCTTCAGCGAAACACTCTTCCTGCTCATGGCTTTGCCCCCAAATCATTGCCGGAGACATAAAAATCAGGAAAAAAAGAAATAAAATCTTATTCATATCTGATCCATTTGGAAGAAGACTTCGAATAATTCAACTGCATCATCATAGATCCTTTTCATCAGCGTTTTATGATCCTGTTGTGCAAAAACAGACACCTCGGAAATTTGAAGAACCCTGCTCATCTGCCTCAACTGCAGTTCACTACAGCCTTTCTCTTCCATCCATTCCACAACCCTCGATTTACTCAACTCTTCTTTATTGACAGCCATAATAATGGAAAGATAATGAAATATGGTTTCATGCAATAAGTGATAAAAAGCCTGCTCCTCATCCCTTTCAAGTAATTTTTGCAATTCTTTAAGTTTAGTTACCGTTTCTCTTTTGTGCTTTGTCTTTTCCAAATAAGCCTCTCTTCTATCCAACCACTTTATAATTCCCATCCTTAAAAACCAAAAAATTACAAGTATCAGAAAAGGAAGGAGATATACAATCCAAAATAAGCTGCCACCGTAAAAAGAAGTTGAAATTTTATGCCAGCCAGGATTAGAGTCTACCTCAGCCCATTTGGCAAAATTCTGTTTTTGTACAGATTTTAACTTTTGTTTTCCTAACAAAACTTCAAGCGCTAAAAGAGTATCCTTTCTCGAAAATTTATTTTTTGCAACATCAAAATAAACAAAACTTGCCTTCAGCTTATGTTTTCCCGCCATCTGTGGAATGATCTGATAATCAAATATTTTTTCACCCCCTATACCTGCTGCTGATTCTATAAGCTCGTACCTGACCTTTGGATCAACCCAATTAAGAGCATCCTTATCCGCTGATTCAACACTTAAAACAGGACTTAAAATGCGGGTGACATCCCCCAACCCTTTTACTCTGATTTGAAGTTGAAACATATCTTCCAAATCTGCCTCTACCTGATTCAATTTATAACTAACATTAAATGACCCTACAGCACCTGCAAAGTCAGTTGGAGCCTCCTCTTCAAGTGATAGTACATCAATTTGTACCGGATCTGTCTGAAGCCGATAGCCCTTGGGATTATTAAAGGGATTCATCCCGTTAAAAGGACCCTCTTCTATATATATTGTAGAGGGATCAATCGTTAATTTACCTGCTTGCGAAGGAAAAACAACAGCTGAATGCAAAATCTTATAAGCATACTGCCTCCCATTTACAGATTTTACCTTGGGGGAATAATCTATATATTTCAAAGGAATTAAATACAGATCCTTAAACTTGGTCGGCTCTTCAGTTATTTCAATTGAAACCAGATCAACCTGTGTGTAAATAACAAAATCTAAACGCAAGGCCTGACCTACCTTTACCTTGGTAGATTGAGGTTCAATTCTTACAAAATACTTTCCTTTTGCAGCCTTATCCTTGCTACCAACAGACTGGTTAGCAGCGCTTTTAACAACAATTTCCAAGGGTTTTGACTGATACTTTTTTCCTTTATCTCCAATCACAGTAGCAGAAGGAATTAAGATTTTACCTTCTTTTTTGGGAAGAATTATAAAACTATAGCCTTCTGAATAATTACTTACTCCATTCACTGAGCTAAAATTGGATTCCATCAAGGGACCTTGTTGAACATAATAATCCGAAGACTTCAACTGGGGAAATTGAATATTCCGAATGCTCTCATTCATCAGAGTAAAACTCAATTTAAAAGGTTGACCCACCCATATTTCATCTGTATTCACCGTAGCAACAAAACTACCCTTCTGAGAAAAAAGGATCAGACAAAATAGCTGTAAGAGTAGGCTTAGGTGAATCTTCATTTACAAGCGATAGGTTTTTTCCTTTTTCTTGGGCTGCTCTTTTGGTTGTGGATTATTTTTAGGAGCTTCCAAGCCTTTATCTGGGCCGAATTCTCTGTCATTAGGTCCAAAAAAAGGAGAGTTCCACTGAAAAAACTGAGGGTTTTGAAAAAGCTCTTGATGCCTTCTCATCATTTCTTCCTGTTGTTTTTGCATTCTTCCCCACATATCATCATCAAACCCAAATCCGTA
>CAZNNX010000009.1:36707-38651 GCA_964574485.1 uncultured Saprospiraceae bacterium
TCGGGTTCGAGATTTACTTGTTTTGCATTAGCAACCTGATAATCGATCTGAACTGTTTCATTTAGACCGATGGTATCATGCCGTAATTGAACAGTTATATCATAGGAATCATTATTCTTTTGAGACTGATTTTTTTGAGCACAGCCCAATTGTATTAAACTGATCAAACTGATTGAAAAAAAAATTAAAGTTTTCATTTCTCTTTTTTTAAAAAATCACCAATCTTTTTCCTGTCTGCGACGATTACTGGGTGGAAGTTTGCGCTTATCCCTGGCCTTAGATTCCTGATGATCCAAAGATCGCATCATTCGGTCCATATCATCTTCTTTCGGTTTTTCATTTTCTGAAGGAGGAGGTGGATTATTATTCTGTTGATTTTGCGGTGGTGGAGGCTCTTGCTTTTTTAAAATTTTTAGAGCCTGTGTGAGGTTATATTTGGTTTCTATATCCTCGGCATTCAATCGCAATGAATTCTTATATGCTTCTACTGCTTCCTTGTATTGATTTTTCTTAACATAAACATTTCCCAGATTGTGAAAGGCTTTTGCCTTGATTTTAGCATCAGAGCTTAAATCTACAGCTGATTTATATTTTTGAATTGCCTCATCCATTTTATTGGTTTGATACAAGGCATTTCCGAGATTGTAATGTGCTTTCACCTCATTTTTATCTACTTCTAATGCTTTTTGATAAGAAGAAATCGCTTGATCAAATTTTTTATTTTCATATGCCTCATTCCCTTCAATCAAAGAACGATGTACCACCTGTGCTTTCAGGTTTGAAATACAGTATAAATTTAAAAAAACTTGACCTAAGAAAAAAAGCAACCTTGTTGACATTAACAAAATTTTAAAAGTAAAAAATCATCCTTTTCTATACCCGAGAATGTACTCAAAAACAAGTAAGCCGAGTGCCATCCAAACCAGGTATTGAAAATATGTTGCATACTCATTGTATGAATCACTATCAAATGAAGTTCTTGCTAATTTTTGAATTTCAGCAACCATCTGATCAACTGCAGCAGAATTTCCTTCTGAATCAATAAAAACACCTTTGCCTGCATTTGCTATCGCTTTCATGTTATTTTTATCAGCCTTGGAAATCACTCTGTTGCCTTGCATGTCCTCATGAAATTCTTTTACCTCGGGTGGATCTTCATAGTAATAATCCAGTCCGTTTTCATAAATTTCCAGTTCTTTCTGATTGGGAATCTGTCCACCTTCAGAAGAACCTACTCCCATAGTAAATACCCTCAAGCCTGAATTCCTTGCGTTTTGAGCTGCTGTAATCCCATCATTCATGTGATCTTCCCCATCGCTGATTAATACTAAGGCCCGGTGAACCTTTTCAAATTCCAAATCTTTTTTTGTGCCCATTTGAGCAGCCAGTTGAATCGCCTGTTGAAAGGCCGCCCCTTGTACAATACTTAAATTTCCAAAGTCTTCAGACAGAAAGAGCTGAACCACGGCATTGTCTTTAGTTAAAGGCATCTGAACATAAGCATCACCGGCAAATATTATCAATCCCAACTTCGATGCAGGTAATTTTTTAACCAGCTGCAAGGCAAGTAATCTCGCTTTTTCCATTCGATCGATACCCTTGGGTTTCACATCTTTTACCCACATACTTCTGGATATATCCAAGGCCAAAACAACCTCAACCTGATTTGATTTTGCTTTTTGGGTAATACTTCCAATCCTTGGGTTTGCCATGGCAATTATGAGTAAAAACAAGGCAGTAAAAGCTACATAGAATTTAATTTTATTTTTGTTGGGGTCATAATGGGGAACCCATTTCTGTAATATTTCCCAACTACCGAAACCTGATCTCAACTTATCAAATCGTCTATTTGCTCTTATAAAAAATAAGAGTAAAACAGGTAGCAATATGAAAAGCCAAAAAAATTCAGGATATTGAAAATTCATTCTTATTGTAAAATAGTTC
>CAZNNX010000010.1:0-38124 GCA_964574485.1 uncultured Saprospiraceae bacterium
TGCCAATGGTTGTCGGGATACCATTTCTCAAACGCTCAGCAATCCTGCTCCATTGATATTGAGTGCAAGTTCATTTGACGTAAGATGTACGGGAGATCAAAATGGTCAGATTTTGGTGAGCGCTACAGGCGGTTCAGTTGCTTTGTCTTCATACGAGTTTAGTTTAAATCAGAATAACTGGCAGAGAGCTAATTTATTTTCAAATCTTTCGTCAGGATTTTACACTGTTTTTGTAAGAGATAATAACGGTTGTCTATCAACTGATACTATCCGTGTTGAAGATGCTGAACCTTTCTACATTATGAATTTTGTAAGTGACACAACTTTCGAATATGGTGATACCATTCAATTGTTTTCTGTGTTGAATGATACTTCAGGAGTTGAGATAGAGTGGTTACATGTCAATAACTTATCCATTTTGGATACGGTGAATTATACAGTACCTATTTCTCCATTTGAGCAGGTGGTGTATCGATTTACAGCTATTAGTCCGATTGGATGTGTAGTTGATTCTACTGTTACAATTCGAGTATCCAAGCCAAGAAAAGTTGGTGCAGCACAGGCCTTCACACCTAATAATGATGGTCAGAATGACTGGTTCTTTATTCAAGGTGATGATAGAGCTGTTAAAATTAATACTTTCAGAATTTATGATAGATGGGGTGAGTTGGTTTATGAAGGTTTAGATCTTGATCTGAATGATCCTGAACAAGGTTGGAACGGAACATTCAAAGGTGAGAAATTAACGAGTGGTGTCTATGCCTGGTATGCCGAAATATCTTTTATCGATGGTGAAGTAATTGTAATTCGAGGAGATGTAACCTTAATTCGTTAAGTCAATAAAAGAGAGCGGTATGATTCATACCGCTCTTAAATTTTAGTGCCATGAGTTTTAAATCTATTAATCCTTTTACAAGGGAATGTTATTGTGAAATACCCTATTTTACACAAGGTGAAATAAGAAAAATACTTTTTGATCAAAAGCAAAATTTAGCTGACCTGGCATTTCAAGAGTTGAATAATCGCCGTGCTTTCATCAGCAATTTATCACGAGAATTAGAGTTGCATAAAGACAATCTATCTATTTTGATAACCAGGGAAATGGGAAAGCCTATTTTGCAAAGTCAGGCAGAAGTAGATAAATGTATAGCCCTATGTCGTTATTTTGGTGAAGAAATTGCAATTGAAGAAATTCTAAATAGTAGGTCTTATCATTCTAAGGTAGTTTTTGAACCGATGGGTAGGATTTTATTAATTATGCCTTGGAATTTTCCTTTGTGGCAGGTAATACGTTGTGCGATACCAATCTTATTAGCAGGAAATTCAATTTTTTTAAAGCATGCAGAGCAAGTTCCTCAAATTGCAATTTTCATAGAAAAATTATTTCATAAGGCAGGATTTCCAATACATTGTTTTACAAATCTCTTCCTATCACATAGAGATGTAAAAAAAATGATATCCTCCAGACAGGTTCAGGGAGTTTGCTTAACTGGAGGTTTATTTGCTGGTAGATCAATAGCTAAATCATGTGGGGACGTTATGATACCATATGTATTGGAATTAGGAGGGTCTGATCCATCTGTAGTTTGGAATGATATTGACGAGATGGATCATGTTGTACAACAAATTCTTCATTCTAGGTTCTTAAATAACGGACAAAGTTGTATTGCAACTAAGAGATTATATATTCACCAAGAGATTATTGATAAATTTATAGAAAAACTCATTTTTGAACTTTCAAATTTAAAATCAGGTTATGGAGAGGAGGAGTCAAATTTTTTTTCATGTTTGGCGAGGGAAGAATTGAAAGATAAACTTAGTTTTCAAGTTCAAAATTTAGTTTCAAGGGGAGCTGAGAAGATTTTCCAATATAAAAATAGTGATGGGGATGCTTCTTTTAGTCCAATGTTGCTAAAAATTTCTAAATCAAGTTCTGCAGTTGTAGACGAAGAATTATTTGGACCAGTTTTATGTATACAAGAAGTTAATCATTTTGATCAGGCCATTCATTTGTCAAATAGTAGTAAATTTGGACTGGGGGCTAGTATTTTTACAAAAAATGAATCTTTAATTGATCAATTTATTCATGGAATTGAATCAGGAATGGTTTCGGTGAATAGAATGATGGCTTCTGATTGGTCAGTTCCATTTGGGGGGATCAAAAATTCTGGATTTGGAAGAGAGCTTGGTGTAGAGGGATTTTTTACATTTATGCATATGAAAACTATAATACGTTAAAATGACTATTCAATTAGAAAAGCTGATCATTGCAATAGATGGATATTCTTCTTGTGGAAAAAGTACTTTGGCCAAGTCATTGGCTGAGAAGTTGAATTATATTTATGTGGATACGGGAGCTATGTATAGAGCTGTTACCTTATTTTTTTTAGATCAGAATATTGATATACAAAATGTAAAAGAGGTAGAAGCTGCGCTAGAGAAGATAAAAATTGAATTTAAAAGAGTATCAAATTCTAATCAAACTTTCCTAAATGGCGAAAATGTCGAATCTGAAATTCGTCAAATGTTTGTATCAGATTGGGTTAGTGCAGTAAGTGAAATCTCACAAGTCAGAAAGTTTTTAGTGAGACAACAGAAAGAAATGGGAAAAAACAAAGGAATTGTGATGGATGGCAGGGATATAGGAACCGTAGTCTTTCCGGATGCAGATATTAAAATTTTTATGACGGCTTCGATGCAAATTAGAGCGAAAAGAAGGTTTGATGAAATGAAAGCAAAAGGAATTCATATCAAATTCGAAGAATTGATTGAAAATTTAAGTAAAAGAGATTTTATTGATTCAAACCGTAAGGATAGCCCTTTAAAAAAAGCAGAGCAAAGTATCGAAATAGATAATTCTCATCTGACGGAGCAAGAACAACTAGATATGGTTTTACAAATGGTTGAAAAACTAAAGGTATAGGATGTTTTTTTTAGTTATAATTTGCATTTTTTTTTCCAATCTTGCCAATGACATCATTGATACGAGATCTATCAATAGATCCGATTTTGATAGAATTTCGAATTCTATAGATATTTTTAATAATACGGACTTGCTATCCGAATTTCAGGAGATAGAGGAACAGGTTGAAGCTTTCACTCAAAAATTTATAACCTACTGTTCTGATTCTTTTCAATGTAAACTTCAAATTTTACATAGTCTTGTAAAAAAGAGTAATATTTCCTATCCGATAACTTTCGTAAGAACCTTAAGATATTGTTGTCTGAAAATTTATTTTATTGCTACTTAAAGATATTTTTTAGTAAGCAGTAAAATAAAATAGTATGAATAGATATATTGTAATTTTGATAATTATGGTTGCTTCCGAGATGTTCGGGCAACAAATCAAACCTCTTCAATTTAAATTAAATGAAAATGGGACTAGCTTTTTTCAGGTCACTTTTTTAAATCAAGTATGGCTTAGGTTCAATGAAAGTAATCCCGGTACTTTGGTAATGGGCAATCCGCAAAACTATACTTTTGATATTGGGTTAAGGAGAACTAGAATTCAAATGATAGGTCAGATTCATCCCCGGGTATTTTTATATTTTCAATTTGGAATGAATAATTTTAATCCCATATATAATAGTTCTAGCAATAGAAAACTAGCTGTCTTTTTTCATGATGCTCTATGTGAGTACAGGTTTTTTAATAAAAACGAATTGAAAATAGGAGCTGGGTTGACAATTGCTAATGGATTATCTCGTTTCTCTCAACCGAGTATCAGCACAATTGCGACAATGGATGTACCTATTTTTGCACAAACAACTGTTGATCAAACAGATCAATTTAGCAGAAAGTTGAGTGTATATCTTCGTGGTCAACTAGGTAAATTAGATTATAGAGTAATTCTGTCAGATCCGTTTCCTGTAAGTTCGAATGGTCAGGCGAGTAATTCTATTTCATTGAATTCTAATTTTGCTTTGAAGGGACATTCTTTGCAAGCACAAGGGCTATTTATTTATCAGTTTTTTGATCATGAACCTCATCAAACGCCATATATGTCAGGTACATACTTGGGTGACCTAAAAATTTTTAATCTTGGGGCTGGTTTTATTTATCAACCCAAAGCAACTTGGAGATTATCTGATCAATTAACAGATACATTATATAACGACATGAAGCTTTTTTGTGTGGAATCTTTTTTAGATTTACCTATAGGAAAGGATTCCAGTAAATCTGTAATCAATGCCTATCTAGGCTATTTTTACTTAGATTATGGAAAAAATTATTTAAGATATAATGGAATTATGAATCCGGGTAATGGCACAAATGATGCTTATGCATTAACGGGGCAGGGGCCAACTTATGGGAATTCTTTTCCCATGTTTGGAACCGGTCATACGATCTATACTCAATTAGCTTACTTATTACCCAAGCATATATGTAAGGGTAAAATTAGGATTATGCCTTATAGTTCTGCTCAATTTTCTTTTTACCAGATGCTAGGTTATAAGTTAGATTGGGTCTCACATATCGGTGTTCAATTTTTAATTTTAGGGCATAAATCAAAAATTAGTTTAGATTGGCAAAATAGGCCTAGCTTTTATAACGATACTACAATAAAAGAAGGGAACAGGAAAAATCAATTGGTTTTACAATATCAAATCTTTTTCTAATAATCTGAACATTTGTTTTTGTACTTTTGCATTGAATATTTAAAAAAATGCAATACATAAACCCATTTACATTACTGCAAATTCAAAATGTTGATCTCGTAACAAATCAGGAGATTCAAAAAAAGATTGATGATTTTTTCTCTAATGTAGATGTAAAAAACAATTGGGTCCTTTTAGGTTCTCACAAAGTACATCAGGATCATATTTTAAAGTACAAGAGGGAATTTACACATGTTGAAAGTTTAGAGATTCATCGAATAATATTAAAAGATGATCACTTGTACAAATTTTTAGAATTGGGTCAACTTGATATTTTTCATAAGACTGAATTTCATTTTGAGCCTCAATTGATTCAGTTTATTACGGGTTATTTTGCATTTCAGTTTAGTGTGTCTTTATTAAAGGCATTGGAAAAAAGAGATCTTGAACAAATCAGCCTACTCTGTAATTGTTCAGATTTACCTGGGGTTACAGATTTTGAACATCTTTATTTTCAATCATCACTGCAATGGTTAGATGACAAAAATGATGAGTTGGAAAAAGAATTGGATCAGGTTTCTTGGTTTAGCAAATCTGAAAGAGAAATCCAACATATAATCACGGAGGAAGATATTCATTTTATGGATCATCTTCCTTCCTTATTCGATTCCTATAAGAGAGATTTTTATTATATTTTAGTTCATTTTGCGCATAGATTGAAACAGGAGGGAGGTAGAACTGAAGCATCGGAAATTATACTAAGGAGCTTATCAAAGATAAATTTTGGTCCCGAGTTGAATGAGGAGCTTTCTAAAGCACAAAGTTCACTATCAAAGAACAAATGGCGTATGCCTTTGTTTTTAGCAA
Source organism: uncultured Saprospiraceae bacterium (assembly GCA_964574485.1). Classification (GTDB taxonomy): domain Bacteria; phylum Bacteroidota; class Bacteroidia; order Chitinophagales; family Saprospiraceae; genus Saprospira. Next base: position 5,467 of record CAZNNX010000010.1, read on the forward strand.
TAGGGATAGGGGTTATAGTTTTATTATTTTTAATTCAGTGGTTTGAAAAACAAATTACTAGGTAACTGAAGAAGATGGATAACATAAGAAATTTTTGCATCATAGCACATATCGATCACGGTAAAAGTACTCTTGCAGATAGAATGCTTGAGATGACCAATACGATCTCGGAAAGAGATATGCAAAACCAGGCATTGGATGATATGGATTTGGAAAGGGAGCGAGGGATAACAATTAAAGCCCATGCGATTCAATTAAATTATATTCAGAATGATCAAGAGTATATTTTTAATCTGATAGATACGCCTGGTCACGTTGATTTTTCCTATGAAGTCTCCAGGTCAATTGCGGCTTGTGAGGGAGCTTTGTTATTGATTGATGCTACGCAGGGAGTTCAGGCTCAAACGATTTCCAATCTTTATCTGGCAATGGAAAATGATTTAGTGATTATTCCCATATTGAATAAGATTGATATGCCCAATGCAATGATTGATGAAGTTTCTGAAGAAATTGTTGATTTGTTGGGCTGCGATTTGGATGATATCCTCTATGCTAGTGGAAAAACTGGTGAAGGGGTTGATCTAATTTTTAAAGCTATTGTAGATCGAATTCCTGCTCCTAAAGGCACAATTGATGCACCCTTGCAGGCAATGATCTTCGATTCTATGTTTGATAAGTACAGAGGAGTGATTGCTTATTACAGGGTGGTAAATGGTGCGATTCGTAAAGGGGATTGGATTCGATTTTTAAGTACTGGAAATGATTATTTAGCCCAAGAAATTGGTATATTAAAAATGAGCCAGGTTTCAAAAAATATGATTGAGGCGGGAAATGTTGGCTATGTGATTACAGGAATTAAAGATTCGAAAGAAATCAGAGTGGGGGATACCATAACTTTAAAGGATCGGCCAACAAGTGATGCTGTTAAAGGTTTCAAAGAGGTGAAACCTATGGTATTTGCAGGTATTTTCCCAATTGACAACGATGATTTTGAGGACTTGCGAGATGCATTGGAAAAACTTCAGTTGAATGATTCAGCTTTGGTTTTTACGGCTGAAACTTCAGCAGCATTAGGTTTTGGATTCAGATGTGGTTTTTTAGGAATGTTGCATTTGGAAATTGTACAGGAAAGATTGGAGAGAGAATTTGATCAAAATGTTATAACAACGGTGCCTAATGTTCAATATTACACAACAACCACAAAGGGCATTGTTATACCTGTCAGTAATCCTGCAGATTTACCTGATGTCACTTTAATTGATACGGTTGAAGAACCATTTATTCGTGCACAAATTATTACCTCTCCGGATTACATAGGTTCCATAATGAAATTATGTATGGAGAAAAGGGGAGAATTAAGAAATCAAATCTATCTTACACCATCTAGGGTGGAATTAACTTTTGAAATGCCATTAGCTGAAATTGTGTTTGATTTTTATGACAAATTAAAATCGATATCCAGAGGATATGCCTCTTTTGATTACACCCCTATTGAATATCGAGTGTCTGATTTAGTAAAGTTAGATATTAAACTAAACAGTGAAAACGTAGATGCCTTCTCCACTTTAATCCACAGAACAAAAGCGGAATCCTTTGGAAGAAGATTATGTAAAAAGTTGAAGGATATATTGCCAAGGCAACAATTTCAAATTGCAATCCAAGCTGCTGTAGGTGCTAAAATTATTGCCAGAGAAACAATTTCTGCGATGAGAAAAGATGTGACTGCAAAATGTTATGGAGGGGACATATCAAGAAAGAGAAAATTATTGGAAAAGCAGAAAGAAGGTAAAAAGAAGATGAGAGAAATTGGCTCTGTTCAGGTACCACAAAAAGCCTTTTTACAGGTATTAAAATTAGATGATGAATAATATGGAGCTATTAAGTAAAAAAATTGTAATGACGCGTGACATTGGGGTACACGGTAATCTTTTTGGTGGTGTACTGATGGCCTGGTTGGATGAAGCTGCGGCTTCCCTTGCAACTGAATTTTGCAGAACACCCTATATGTTAACAGTTAAATTTGGAGAGTTGGTCTTCAAAAAACCAGTTAAGGCAGGGAATCATTTGAGGATTTATGGGCAGGTGACTTCAGTAGGAAATACAAGTATAACTATATTTTTAGAGGCAAGAAGATTTAATTTATATAGCGGGGAAGAAGTTACAGTTTGTGTTACTGATGCTATTTTTGTTAGGGTGGATGAAGATGGTAATCCAACTTCTATTGACCTTCATATTAAAGAACAATTTAAAGCACTTTAGTTTTAATATAAAGTTTTGTACATAAATAAAAAAAGCCTCTGTAATTAAACAGAGGCTTTTTACTTTAGCATAGGCTTGAGAATTATTTACATTTGCTCAATTTCATTTCATTGTAATCAGCAACTTTCTTCAATTCTTTTTTACGCATTACATACATTTTCTTTTTCGCTTTGTATTTAAGATCACTCAATTTAACCTCAGCGTAAGTTTTACCTTTAGAAGTTTCATGTTTAACCAAAACAACTAATTGGTTCATGTCTTCATTATCTTTCAATCTGTATTCTTTTTCTTTTTGTTTACCATTTTTGCTATTGTTTTTAGCAATGTAAACAGTATTGTCAGCTTTATTACCAACCATTACTGTAGCTTTTTTAACAAGTCTGGTCTTAAGTAAATAAGTTTCTTCAACTTTTTCTTCTTTTGCATCAACCCATTCAGCAAGTTTGTAGAATCCGCCGGCAGGAACATCAAATACAACATAATCACAATTAACCGGGCCTAAACATTTAACCTGACTGTTGTAAGCGATATCCCATCTCAAATATCCCTTTTGAAGTCTGTTACCTGGAAGTAAAATTGGATTCTCCATACCAGCAACTTTATCTTTAGAAATAAAGATTCTGGTTGATTTGCCATTATCTCCATAAAGTGTGTTTCCAGCTGCGTTTGTAGCTTTAACGATGATATTTTGTTTTGCATTTTTGATGTTATTTCTGGCTTTGAACCAATCATCAGTAGTAATACCAAACATAAACTGCTCACAGATATCTAAATCATCATCAAAGTTAGCGTCATCTTGAACTGTGATGTTTAAATCTTTATTCTCTCCCTTAAACATACCTTCAGGCAACTTGGCCATTGTTTTAGAACTGCTAGCTCTTACGTCTTTTTCAGTGCCATTTGGAGCTTTTTCTCCACCGAATGGATTTTCGCAACAATCTTCAGGACATGGTTTTTGTTTCAAACAAGCGCAATAGCCATTATCCATGATATCAATATTGTAAGTTCCGCAATCCATAGATTTTTCAACAGAACCACAAGAGCGACCGGTAGATTTCCAGATAATTGATCCATTCTTTTCTACGCCAGTGTAAAGCATAAAGCCAGTTTCATCAGCACCTACGGCAGGAAATTTAACTTTAATAGGCTTAAGAGTAGTAAGGGTATTACCTGCACTCATGGCTTTGAAATATACAATACCATTTGTGTAGTATTTGTTTCCTCTTTCGTCTTCTAACTTGATATTAGCAGTTTTGATCGCATTGGCAGTATTGAAAGTTTTGTAATCAAAAACTACATCTTTCACTTTAACTGGCTTAAATGAACCTTTCTCAACATTCAATTCGATACATCCAGACTTGATAAGTGTGTCCTTATCATCGTCTTCCAAAGCAAAAAGAACGAATACACGACGGTTTTCGCTTTTTCCACCTTTTCCATACTTCAATTCTTTTTCTCCATAAAAGAATAGTTCAATTTTATCTTCTTGCTCACCAACGCTTTTAAGGTAGTCGAAAGCAGATACGGCTCTTTTTTCAGAAAGACCCATGTTGTAGTTGTCTGATCCCAAATCACAGGTATGTCCTGTAACTCTAACCTTCAATCTACGGCCTGCGGTAGAAGATAAAAATTTATCAATAGTTGCTTTGCTTTCAGCTTTTAAGATTGCTTTGTTATATTCAAAGTAAACCTCAAAGCTATCTTTTAAATCTTGTGCTTGTACGAAGCCTATGCTGAGCATAGTAACGAGAACACTAAATAATAACTTCTTCATTTTGATGGATTTAATAATTAATTTATACTAGAAATACGTATTAGAGCGCAAATATAATAATTTTAAAAAAGGATTGTTTAAGAATCTTAAAATATTTACTAAAATTTAAGAACCAATCCGAATGCAGGTAAAATGGGTAGTTGGTCTACTCTTTTGTATCTTACACGATCAAAGTAAAAAATATTCTGTCTGTCGTACGCATTTGTTACACTCACATTCAAGGTTAATTTTGTGTGTTTGCCAAAGTCAAAGGTATACTTGATAGAAAGGTCTAACCTGTGGTAGTAAGGAAGTCTCTTGTCATTCAAATTATTAGAGTAAATAACTCCTAAGTCTGTATCAGGGGTATTATTGTCGGTGATGTAATTGGAGTTGATGCCATCTGCAAAAGAGAAATTACTGTAAAATCCTTGTGTTGAAGTAAAAGGAAAGCCAGAGCCAAGATTCCATCTAAAAGCCACTTCAAAAGGATGTTCCGTCATATATCTCTTTTTAGTTTCTTCCGTTTCTTTCATTTTTCCGATTCTAAATTTGTAAGATGCTACGACATTTAAATTATGTCTTCTGTCGAAGGAGGCAAAATAAGATTGCAGGCCATCATTTCTTTCCACAAAACCCAGAGAATAGGCCAGATAAACATACCATTGATTCTTTTCAAAGGTGCCATTAAAATCAAGACCATAAGCACTTCCATTTTCGGCAATAAATTCAGGTTCATATAATCCTGATCCGGAGTTACCTGAGGCTGTCCGGTTGCGGTTTAAACTGACAATTTGAGGAAACCATTTCCAATAAGGCTCAATATTTAAAAGAATATTTTTTCCAATATTAACTTCAAATCCTGCTATTGCATGAATAGAAGATTGTAATCTAGAACTCGTATTCTCATAAATAGGGCGATTGACTGTAGAATCATAGCCAGTTATTCTAAAAACTTGTTCATCAGGGCCGCCGAGGAATCCAACAAATAAATTCACAACATCTCTTTCATCCACTGAGCTAATTAAATTTTGAGAATACATACCACCAGCTACTTTGATTCTGAAGTTTTCAGTGACGTTGTATTTTACTGCTAAACGGGGTTCAGCTCTGAATTCACCTAATGAGGCATAGTATTGAGCCCTGATACTGGGTTCTATGATGAATTTTCCGAAGAGTCCCTTGTATTTAACAAAAGCAGCTACTTCTGTATTTGATTGCTGTTGGTCATATGGTATACCATTGTTATTGGTTAAGCTGAAATCAGTAAAAAAGCTGTTAATTTCAATTCCGTAATTCATTTCACTATTTCTTGGTAAAAAGTATGAAAAATGGATGTTGGTATTAAAGCTGTTCACTTTACTAAATCTTTCTTTATCGTTGGAACCTTCCACAAATTTCGCCGCATAGGTTGAGTAGCCAACATTTCCCTCCATGAGAAGTTTGGCACTGCCAGGAACTATTCTGAAATCAAGACCACCACCGGCAGAGGTCCAATTGTATTGTGCTACATTAACAAAGTTGGCATTGTCGTTGAAACTAAAGCCAAAGGCGTTTACACGTGACCCATTTGCAGTGTTGAATGATAGTTTTGCATGAAAGTCAGTAAAGGAGTATGGCAGAGTATTGTTGGCAGTCTGCATGTTGGGTCTCTCCAAAATAGGCTTGTAAAACCAGTTTGAAGTTTGATTGAGGTAGGAATGCTTTCCTGTTATCATGAAACTAAGACTATTTCCTTTCTTCTCATTGAGTTTGATAATTGGACCTTCAAACATGAACTTACCAACAAAAGGATTGATACTGACCATGCCCCCAAATTTTTTCTTATCGCCTTCCCTTGTCCTAATATCAACAATGGCAGAAGATCTACCACCATATTTGGCGCTGAAACCGCCCGTGTAAACATCAATGCTTCTGATGGATTCAGTTTCAAAAACTGAGAAAAATCCGATAGAGTGGAAGGCATTGTATATCGTCATTCCATCTAATAAGATTTTATTTTGTACTGGAGCGCCACCTCTGATGTAGATTTGTCCGCCTTGATCTCCCGTAAAAATAACACCTGGAATCACCTGTAAATATTGTGCGAAATCCGATTCTCCACCTGCAGAGGGCAGTCTGTTGATATCTTTGGCAGTGATTCTTACAACAGAAACTCTCGTTTCGGTTTTATCCTCTTCCCTGGCAGAACTTACCTCAACTGTACCCGTGCTGATGGCAGATGGTAACATAGCTAGATTGATATTGGTCATTTTGCCAGCTAAGACCTCAACTTCCAAGGAGATACTGTCATATCCAATAGCTCTGCAGTTTACAAAATACTTACCGGGAGCTACACTACCCAGGGTAAAAAACCCATCATCTTCGGTAACTGTGTTATATTTCAAACCATCATTTAAATAAACAGGAGTGAATATTAGTGGCTGTCCAGTTTCTTTATCAGTAACGCTTCCTCTGACCCCACCATTGTTTTGGGCCTGTAAGCCCAGTTGGTTAGCCAATATGAACATTAAAACAAACCAATAGGCTAAAGAGAACTGCTTAGAGTAGTGCATAAATTAAGTAAAATTGGTACGAAAATAGCTGTAAATGTATTACAATTTATTCTATATTAAAATCAACATAACATTTTAATCTCTTCAAAGGTTTATTTTCGTCCTTTTTTAGATAAAAATCAATAATTTTGACAAAACCCAAAACATATGAGATTTTTCTTTCTTTGTATTTTGTTAACCTGTGTTTTTTCGAACCTCTCAATAGCACAACAGACAGAGACTATAAAAGCTTACAAATCAAGTGAAAAAAAAGACAGCCAAAAAGTAGCACAAAGCCCCAAAGAGGTGAAAATTGATACTTTTATATGGTCAGACACTCTTTCTTATCAAGGTCAAAAAATGGTGGTGAGGTATACAAAAATACCTGGTCAGGCTCTTAAACGTGATACTATCTTCAGAGATAAGAAAATAGAAACCGATGTTGCTACAAATCAAATTACCAAAGAGAGATCAAATAATTCAACCGTTGTAGTAAGAAATGAAAAGAAGAAGCAGTATCAAATTGCTCTGGTATTGAGTTTGGGCAGTCTTCAATATGTACCCAAAACAGAAATCCCAGCCAGTTCAGTTCGTTCATTGGAGTTTTACGAAGGCGCAAAATTAGCAATTGACGATTTTCAAAAATACAACCAAGCATTCAAGGTAAAGATTTTTGATTGCACAAATCAGGATGAATCTATTGCTGCCATGCGAAAGGATATAATGGCATTTCAACCTGATTTAATTGTGGGTCCTTCTTCTGGAAAAATCTTAGAGGTTTTGGCTCAAATATCGGATTCTTTGGGTGTTTTTCTGGTTTCTCCATTTAATAATAATAAATCTGTTGGTGCCTTGAGTGCACAATATATTCAAATGGTTCCCAGTGTAAATCAGTTGGCCAAAAAAATATCTGATTTAGTTAAAACAGATGCCTTTAATAATGATTACAAGTCAAATTATATCATTTTAGGATCAGAGGAAGATTCATTTGTTGTGAACGAAATAAAAAAAGAATGCACAGCAATTGGATATAAAGGTAATATGCCTTCTTTAATCTCACCTGTAATGAGTGCGGGAGCTGTTTCAAATTTAGTAAAGGCAAATCACCATAATGTATTTATCATTCCAAATGAAACTGACGAAACCTTTGTTTTTGCTTGTTTGAGAGAGTTGACTTCAATTTTTGGGAATCAAGATGAGGAGAAATCAAAGAAGGTATCGGTTTTAGGAATGAATGCCTGGAAGTTTTTTGAAAGAATCAATCTGGAATATTACAATAATTTGGGTATTTATTATCTGGAAAATTATTTTTTTGATAAAAAGAAGCCAGAGGTCAATCGTTTTGAAGAGAGATACAGGGTTGAATATGGAATTAGTCCAAGAGACTTTGCCTACATCGGTTACAACAGCATGGCGATTTTTATGGAACTGCTCATGAAAAATGGAGTGAATCTGCATTCTCCTTTAGAGTCGGGTATTTTGGAAACAGAGAGCCATATTCCTCTTGTGCCAACTTTTCAATTTGTGAAGAGAAATCAAGTGGGTGGATATGAGAATGTTAAGTTAGAATTAATTCAGATACAGCAGTACGAGCCCGTATTAATAAAAAAATAGAGACTAAGCTCTATTCTTTTTTATTGTTTTTTCAATCTTGATTTTTACTTCTTTCAAACTCAAACCTTGCAGGCGAATTTGCTGGGATGCTGAAAACTGAATGTCAGTCCAGTTTGAGCCATTTTCAATACGATGAAGATGTACTGTAGTAATTTGGAACCAATCGGCTAAATCTTTTTTTAAAAATTTATTAAGTGATAATAAAGCCTTTAAGAGTTGAATTGATGCCTTATTTAGCTTAAACTGTCTTTCTTTTTTTTTTGGTAGTCTCCTTGTATTCAGGACTTTTCTGCATGTACTCTTTCCATTGGTAGTGGTCTAACCATTTTAGATTTGTCCATTTATTGTTAGAACGATTGTAGTCCAGATGTACTGCATGATTAAATTCATCTGCAACCCTTTCACAAAAATGGGTAGCGATAAAAATGTGAATTGCTAATTCACCATAGGTTTTGTCGGCCAATCTGATGTGAAGTCTGTGAAAACCTCTGTGGTCAATTGAACCTCTCAATAGGCGTTCCCCTGTCGTTCTTTTGTGGTGGCTTTTGATTCTTCCGAAATTCGAAATGAAATAATCGAAATGAAGGGTTGGGGTACCGAAATCTACTTTTTGCCAAATTTCACCCTCTTGTGTTCTAACTTTTTGACTTGCATCCATGTTAATTAATTTTTAAAAACTTAAATGTTGGGGAGCTTAAGCCTTCGGGGTGATGAAGTATAAGACTAAAATACTCACCAAAATTAGTATTATTTATTTGATCTTAAAATATTATAGACGATTTTTAATGTTACTACATTCAATTTCATACATTTTTTAGATACCAGCCAAATAAAATAGCTGAAATGATTAGATTTGCAATTCAATTTTTTGAAATTAAATCAAACAAAAACAGTAAAATGAATCTAAGACTGATACTTTTTTTCTTAGTCGTCCATTTGAGTGGATTTGCTCAAAATGCCAGAAAACAACTTAGTTTGGATGATGCAGTACTTATGCAACGCGGGGCTTTGATACCTTCAAATTTGCAAGGGTTGCAATGGATTCCGGGAACTGCCAATGGGTATAGTTTTTTGCGAGACGGTAATCAGCTGGTCATAAAAAAAGTAAATCAAGGCAGTGAAAAAATACTCGGCTTGGATGAATTTAATTCAAAGACTAAAAATCAGTTCAAAAGGTTTCCCTCCATCAAATGGTTGGATGCGAATAAGTTTTATTTCAAATCGGGTAATGTTTATTGTTCCTATCAAACAACAGATTTAACAATTCAAAATTTGCTTCGTCATCCTGAATTGGCTGAAAATTTGGATTACCAGGAAAGAAATAACCTTTTAGCCTTCACTATGGGCAATAATCTTTACATTTCTACAGCGAAAGACTCTGCTTTGCCTGTGACCCAGCACAAAGCCAATTCTAAAATTGTGGCAGGTCAATCTATAGCGAGGAATGAATTCGGTATCAATAAGGGTACTTTTTGGTCCCCTCAAGGTAAACACCTTGCCTTTTATCAAAAAAATGAGTCTGAAGTTTCCAACTATCCTTTACTGGATATCAATACAACACCCGGAGCTTTACGCTTGATACCATATCCTATGGCGGGACAAAGAAGTGAGATGGCTTCTATTGGGATATATGATGTTGCCAAGAGGAAAACCATTTATCTTAAAATTGAAGGGGAGAAAGATCAGTATCTTACGAATCTGAGTTGGCACCCTGATGGAAATTATATTTTCGTCGCACATTTGAACAGGGATCAGAATCATCTTCAACTTAAAATGTATGATGTTAAAACTGGAAAGTTGGAAAAAATACTCTTGGAAGAAAAAAATAATCATTATGTTGAGCCTGAACATGGGCCTTATTTTCTGCCCAATGGAAATGAATTTTATTGGATGAGTGAACGCGATGGATTCAATCATTTGTACAAATACGATTTGAGTGGAAATTTAATGGGACAAATTACTTCTGGAAATTGGATTGTAGATGAAATTCTTGGCTTTGATTCTGAAATGAAGTATTTAACTGTAGCTGGCATTGATGAAACAGGACTGAATCGAAATGTTGTCAGAATTAGACTTGATAATCTGGAAAAGCAGGAGTTGAGTCGCCAAGATGGTGTTTATAATTATATATTAGACCCGAGGGGTGATTTACTCATTGAAAATGGATCTAATTTGGAATTGCCCAGAAGGATAACCATTTTATCTGTAAAGGAACCAGAGTTTTATGAGTTGATTTGGGAAGCAAAAAATCCACTCCTTGATTATGAAATCAGCACTACAGAATTGATTGATTTAAAAGCTGAGGATGGAACTATATTGCATTCTAGGTTGATTAAACCTTCTCATTTCAATCCCCAAAACAAATATCCAGTTTTAGTTTATGTATATGGAGGTCCACATGCCCAAATGATATCCAATTCCTGGTTGGCGGCTGCTCCATTATGGATGCATTATATGGCTGAGAAAGGATATTTGGTTTACACACTCGATAACAGGGGGTCAAAAAATAGAGGGCTGGCATTTGAGCAGGTGATTCACAGGCAATTGGGAACTGTTGAGTTGCAAGATCAAATGGTTGGTGTGGATTTTTTAAAATCATTACCTTATGTAGATACGAGTAAAATGGCTGTGCATGGTTGGAGTTTTGGTGGATTCATGACAATTTCAATGATGTTGAAAACACCGGATATTTTTAAGGTTGGTGTGGCGGGAGGTCCTGTAACTGATTGGAAATATTATGAAGTAATGTATGGCGAGAGATATATGGACAGGCCCGAGCAAAATCAGGAAGGTTATGAAAAAGCAAGCTTAATACCCTATGTTAAAAATTTAAAAGGAAATCTGATGCTCATACATGGCAGTTCTGATGATGTTGTATTGGAACAACATAGCCTAACACTAAACAGGGCATTCGTAGAAAATAAAAAACAAACTGATTATTTTACTTATCCGATGCATGGACATAATGTGTTGGGGGTAGATCGGGTACATTTGATGCAAAAAGTATTACTTTATATTGAAGATAAATTATATCCAAATGGGAAGTAAAAAAATGGGAAAGCCGCAGCATGCTAAGGCAGAAATTAAAAAGAAAATAGCCTATAATCCTGAAAAAAGAAATTCCTTTTTACCTCAATGGTTTTTTGTCTGGGCTTTTTTCATATGTCTCGTCACATTTGGGGTGTATCAGCAAATTTTGAATCATGAATTTGTTGATTGGGACGATACGACCTATGTAGTAGATAATCCGCTGGTCAGGAATCAGGAAATCCCGGTTTCTCAGATTTTCAATACACCCGTATCTTTAAATTATCATCCGATTACTATTTTAACAATGAGATGGAATGCAAATGAATGCAAGGACTGTCTTCATGGAATTTCAGCAGCGCCCTTCCTCCGTTGGAATTTATTGATTCACCTATTCAATTGTATTCTTGTATTGTACTTTGCTTTTTTATTAAGTCAAAAAAATATTTGGGTATCCCTTTTTACTACCCTTATTTTTGCGGTTCATCCCATGCATGTAGAATCTGTAGCTTGGGTTTCAGAGAGAAAGGATGTATTGTATGTGATGTTTTTTTTACTCGGATTGATTTCTTATCTGAAAGTTTGTGATGACAGGAAACAAGATAAATCAACTATGCTTAGCTGGTTTCTGGTTTTTTTGTTTTTTATACTGTCTTGTTTATCCAAAGCAATGGCAGTCGTATTTCCTTTAGTTCTTATACTGATAGACTATTATAAATCTGATCAAAAATCGATAATGCAGTGGTTGAAATCCTGGGTGAGTTCCAGAGTTATTTTTCCTGTAATACTCATGTTGGGCATCTCTATGTTTTTTGGAATCATGGCCTCTGATGTACAGGCTGGGGGAGATTTTTTTGGAAATTTGCAAAAAAGTGGAACAGAAACTGCAATAAATAAATTTGATACATTCAGTCTTATACAGAGGTTTCATTTCGCCAGTTATGGTTTTATGATGTATTTAATCAAGTTTTTTGTACCTGTTCAGATGTGTACCTTTTATCCGTATCCGACTGAGTTGGCATATCAGCAAGCTTCTGTATATTGGATTTTTCTATTTTTAACTTTAGGGATTATAGGTCTGGCACTATTTTCATTGAATCGTTATAAAATCATTGCATTTGGTATAGGTTTTTATTTTGTGACGGTGGCTTTGGTACTACAATTTGTATCTGTAGGGGTGGTCATCATGGCAGATCGTTATACCTATTTACCATATCTGGGAGTGGCTTTCCTGCTATCCAGCGCAACAAGTGGTTGGCTTGAAAAAATGGGAAATATGGCAATCTATATAATTTCTGCTTTGCTGTTGGTGACTTTAGGATATTTAAGTTTTTATCAGATTAAAACATGGAAAGATTCTGAATCTTTGTGGGGGCAGGTGATCACATTGTATCCAAAACAGGAGCAACCATATTCAATCAGAGGAAATTATTATGGAAAGATGGCAAGTAAATCTCAAGAGAAACAGGATTTTAGCAAGCAAATTTTCTACATAGAAAAAGCAGCAGCAGACTTTGGCATGGCCATTACTTTACAATCAAAAAGAGCAGATGTATTTGAGGGAATGGGAAATATTTTTGGCATGAGATCGAAACCGGATTCCGCTATTGTAATGTACAATCAGGCTATCCAATTAGATCCTAAAAAAGCATCTGTTTATATAAATAGAGGGATTGCCAAAAGTCTTCTCGGAAGAAATCAAGAATCGTTGCAGGATATGATTTATGCGACTCAATTGGAGCCCAAACCCATTCACATTTTGTATCGGGGGATTGCCAAACAATCTAACGGAGATATACAGGGAGCTAAAACAGATTATCAGGAAGTGTTAAGGTTGGAACCCGGAAATAAACAAGCAATCGACCAGCTGAATAAACTACCCAAATAAGCTTACTTTTAAAATGAATCTATCGTTATATGAATAAATAAAATCGATTGAAATCAAATCATTTACTTTGGATTTTTTTCCTGTTCATTCAAGTATTTTCTGCCTATGGTCAGAATAGTGATAGTTTGATTTCCTATTTAAAATCTTCGAAGCCAGGAATATTTTACAGTGCCCAGATTTTGAAAGATTCTACCCAACTAGATAGTTTTTCAATCATTTCCAATTCCTTACAAGTTTTCGATAAAAATGAAAAAGTCTTCACTGATTTTCAGCTACAAAGAAATCAGTTGATTTTTAATAGAAAATCGGATACGACATCTTTGCCCATGAAAGTCAGGTATCTGCGATTGCCATTTGATTTTTATAAAAGGAGGTCAAACAAAAAAAGAATTGATATTTCTCCACAGATCAGAACCTCCGAAGATTATGTAATTGGAACTGGATTTACGTACAATCCTTTTGAGGAAAAAGCTTCTCAGTTTGCAGATTTTAAAGGTTTAGATTATATGGGAAGTTTTTCAAGGGGCTTATCCCTAGGGAACAAGCAGGATTTGATTCTTAATTCAGGGTTTAATTTACAATTAGGGGGAAAACTTGGTGATGTAGAAATTACTGCGGCCATTTCTGACAATAACATACCTGTACAACCTTCAGGAAATACGCAACAACTATCTGATTTTGATCGAATATTTATACTATTTAAATTAGGTAAATCCAGTTTACAAGCGGGAGATTTTGATTTAAAAAAGTCTGATGGGGGGTATTTTCTACAATATTTCCGTAGGCTTCAGGGGGCACAGGCCCAAACCACATTTAAGACAAAAGACTGGATTCATAGCACGGAGGCGAGTTTTTCCTTTTCAAAGGGAAGCTTTGCCCGGAATGTATTTAACGGGATTGAAGGAAATCAGGGACCTTATCGTTTGAAGGGGGCCAATGGTGAAACATTTATTATTATCATAGCAGGAACGGAAAGGGTGTATATGGATGATATTTTATTGCAGAGAGGGGCTGAGTTTGACTATATCATTGATTATAATTCGGGAGAATTGACCTTTACCAACAGGAGATTAATTACAAAAGATAAAAGAATACAGGTTGAATTTAACTATACAGATTTAAGTTATCTCAGAACAATTTATACTCTGAATCACAAATTAGAATACAAGGGTTTTCGTTTTTTGATTCAATGGTATTCAGAACAAGATGCGAAAGACCAACCTGTTTTTGGAAATTTAAGTGATGAGGTTAAGGATTTATTGTCTAAGGCTGGCGACAATTCAGACCAGATTTATATTTCCGGTGTAAGGTCCTATAATGCAAACAGCAATGAAAATCTAAGTTTACTTACCTATCGCATGAAGGATAGTGTTGTTCAGGGTGTTTTGTATGATTCCATTTATTTTTACAGCAATATCATAGATTCAATGACCTTGTCAGTTAAATTCAGTCCCTTGGCGCAAGGGGGAGATTATATCAAGGTAAACGATGCTACCAACGGTACCGTATTTGCCTGGGTGGCACCAGATTCAGCTACAGGCAGGTCAAGGGGTACCCATGGCCCAGTAGAGAAGATGAACAGTCCCAAAATGAAACAGATGCTAAACAGTAGTATTGAATGGGATCTGAAAAAAGGAGGAATATGGAAGGCAGATTTTGCTTTAAGTCATAAGGATTTGAATACATTTTCTGAAATAGGAAATGATGATAATCTTGGCTTTGCTTCTCGTGTTGGGTATCAAAATCAAATCATTTTTCACAAAAAGAATTTGCAAAAGGATAGTTCAGGAAGGGATAGCCTGCCCCAAAAACTGCAAATACAAATGCATTATGAGTTTTTACAAAACCGATTTGAGTTAATTGAACCTTTTCGAAACAGAGAGTTTAACAGAGATTGGTCTGTTGTGGATACTGTAAAAAGAAATGAGCATTTGTTTTACGCCCGGGCTCTATTTGATGCAATACAATGGGGTAAAATAGGGTATGAGTTTAGCGGTTATCTCAGGCAAAATTTTTATCAAGGATTTCGGCATGCCTTGCAATATAAGTTACTGCATAAATCATTAGCTGCGGATTTTCAGATTCATCTAACAGAAAGTAAATCTGATTTATTTTCAACCAATTTTCTTCGCCCTAAAGCTGAGTTGACTTATACCTTTCAGAAATTATCGAATTTTAAGATGGGGATTTTCTATGAAATGGACCAAAATAGGGTTAAGGATTTTTTCGCTGATACTTTGATGGCCAACAGTATTTATTTTCAACAGGTCAAAGCATTTGCAGAGTTGCCCATAAATGAAAATACATTTATAAAGGCTTCATATCAAAGGAGATATGATTATCAAGCAACTAAAACTGATTTCAGCATATTGACAATTGGCGATGATGTAAATGTTTCCAGTGAATGGAAATGGGGTAGATTTTCTCAATTACAACTCAATTTTAATTACAGAAACTTGTGGGTGAACGATCAATTGTCCAGCACTTTTACACCTAAGTCAACTTATCTTGGTCGGTTTGAGTATCAATTAAACATAAAAAAAGGATTTATCAAGACAACTACAATTTATGAACTAGGCTCAGGTCAACAGCAAAAAATTGCCTACAATTATGTTCAAGTTGATAAAGGAAATGGAACTCATATCTGGATTGATAGAAATGAAGATGGAATTCAGCAACAAAACGAGTTTGAGCTCAGCATTTTTCAAGATCAGGCAAATTTTATCAGGGTGACTGTGCTGACCAATGAGTTTGTTCAAACCAATAATGTGAGCTTAAATCAAAATATCGATATTGAACCTGCTGTTTTATTAAGAAATATGAAAAAAGATAGTAGTTCTTTGCGATGGTTAGGACGTTTTTCGGCCAGATCCATTATAAAACTAGAGAGAAAATCAATAGCAGGGAGTAACACTTCTCCTTTTAACCCTTTTTATTTTGAAGATGGGGATTCAAATATGGTTGCCATGAATAGTTCAATACGGAACTTCATTTTCTTTAACCGTACATCCTCCCGATTTAAAATTGAGTTACAGCAGGCAGATATAAGAAGCAGAACATTATTGAATATTGGATTTGAACAGAAACGAAGAACTGAATACCAAACAATTCTGAGTGGAAAGTTGTACAAAAATCTAAGGTATCAGCTGATGGGATTATTTGCCCAAATAGAAAATGGATCAGAACTTTTCAGAGATCGAAATTTTAATATTGAACTCTACGAAACAGAGTCAACGCTTACCTATTTGTATGAATCCTTATGGCGTATTTCCTGCAAGTATAAATTCAAATTTCAGGAGAATCAGATTGAGGGTCTAGAAAAATCGACAGCGCATGAATTACAAGCAGAGGGTAAATTTGCCTCAGCAAAAAAAGGAATCTCGGTAAAAGCCAGTTTTAGTTGGGTTTTACTGGATTTTAAAGGCAATTTTAATACGCCCGTACAATTTGCAATGACACAGGCATTATTAAATGGAAATAATTTTTTGTGGACCTTTCAGTTTGAAAAGAATTTGTCGAAAAATATACAGCTTTCACTCAGTTATGAGGGTAGAAAAACGGGGGAGGCTGAAGTTGTGCATGTAGGAAGGGCACAAATAAGGGCGATTTTTTGATCGCCCTTTACTATACTATTTATTTTTTTTCTCAAGCATCTCGAGTTCTCTGGTTAGTATTTCATCAACTTGATCAGGGTCAATCCTTTTAAACATGATTTTTCTGTCAATATCCAACAAGTAAAGGAATGGATTCATTTTTACATCGTATAATTTTTTTATCACAGCCAAAGGATAAGCTTTGTCAGAGGTGTTGAGCCATTTCATTCCAACTTCCTCGATTTTCTTTTTACATTCTTCAACTTCTTCTATGGGTTTGCTGCAAATACCATATATTTCAAGTCCTTTGCTTTTCCATTTTTCATAAACTGGCACCAATTTTTTTGAATTTTTTGTGCAATTTCCACAGGTTGGATCCCAAAAATATACAGCAACAAATCTCGATCTCAGACTGGACAATTTGACTTTTTGATTTGTTTCGATGTTGGTTAGTTCAATTTCAGGAGCCTGGTTACCACAGAGTGAATACCTTAAATCATTTACATTTTCACAAATCTTCTCTAATTGTGCACTGTCAATCCATTCGGGTTTGATCACCCCGCAATAGTACTTGTCTCCTACATGTACATATACCTTATCCATGCAAATCACTTTCGAAGCTGCATATTTATTAAGGATGTGCGCTGCTGCAAATTGATACATTTCCTTACTACCTGCCTTTAAAACCTGCCCTAAAATATAGTCACAAGATATGATACACGAATCCGCGCTTTGGACTGTCAACTTGTCTAAATAGTATTCCATTTTGTTCTCAAAAATAGGGGTTCTGACCATTCTCATGTCAGACCAATCGAAGTTGTCCCAATATCTGCTTTTGAAATACAAGTAAGCTTGCATCTGACCTTGGGCTTCAATTTCTTTGGGGATATTGGGTTGTTGAGCAGAAAGAATTAGTTTGGTTGACAAAAACTTAGGCTGAGACAGAGTCATATTTTTTTGATATTGCTCAACTTCTTTGGACATATTTTGAAGCACCTCCAGGTTTTTGGATTTTTCTTCACCCCAAGTTTTTTTCTGCGTTTCAGATGCCTGAGCTGATTTAATGAGCGAATCCAACTCTAGGGCTCTTTTGTTGTAGGATTCACTTTCTTTCGATTTTTGAGATAAGAAATGTAAATAATCTATAAAGGCCTTGTTATCTGCAGAGCCCTCGATTTTAAGATTTTTTACCATGTCATTCCCTTCAATTTTGGTACTGATTACCAGTTTTTGTTCTTCAGGGCCGGAAATTAGGAACTCAAAATAGTTGTTGTTGGGGCGAGTCAGAATTAAATATACGCCACCTTCCAGAATAGTATCTCTCTTGAGTGTAAAAAATCCTTTACTGTCTTTTCCAATCGCAGTATCTCTTACATAAGTTTTAGAGCCCAGTCTGTAACCGAGTACAATGGTATCCTGATCGTAATTGTCAATTTTAACTTTGATTTCATATCCTTTACTGGAATAGGTCTGGCTTCCTTTTTGAGCAGTTATGCAAGAGCTAAGAAATAAGGAAAGAAAGAATAAGGGTAGAAATTGAGATTTCATATACAAGCGATTTTAATAATCAAAAATAAACATAGCATTTGAAACAAATCGTTAATCAAAAGTTAAGCTACTTGTTTTAATTTCAAAATGCGTACCAAATCTATTGAAAAGTGTAAAAAATCTAAAATTATGTAGTATCTATCTTAGATTTTCAGCAAATTCTGCCAGATTGGCGAAGCTAAAGTCGGCAGCTGTTTGAACTTCGTTCAAACCATTTAAAATTCTAACAGCTGGCATGCCCAAATTAATAGCGAATTCTATGTCTGATTCCGAATCGCCAACCATAACCGATTTTGAAAATTCAATCTGGGGAAAATCCTTTTTAGCTTCGATTCCCATTCCTGTATTGGGCTTTCTACAAGAGGGTGCAGTTGAGGCCAAATGCGGGCAGTAATAAACTTTGTGAATTTTTCCTCCTTTTTTTTCAATTTCTCTACACATATGGCGGTGAATTTCATCCAGCTGTTCTATGGTCATTAGTCCCTTGCCCACACCCTGTTGATTGGTTACAATTAAAATGGTAGAAAAATAGTTGTTTAGTAAGGGAAATATATCTAAAACCTGGGGTAGAAATTCAAATTCTGAGACAGATTCAATATATCCATTCTTTTTTTGCTTGTTTATAACTCCGTCTCTATCAAGGAATAAGGTGTAATTTCTTAGATTCATTTGTAATATTGAAACTTAATTTATATCTTTGCGACGAATATAAACTCTTTTAGTCAACAAACTACATGAATTTAATAAACAAAAAGCAAATTTTCAGGGTTTTTGGTTTTTACGTTGCCTTCATGGTATTTGGTGGTTTGTCCGTTAATTATTTCGTAGGGGAGGAGAAGGTAAAATTACCAACTCTCCAAACTGTTGTCAAATCTATCAAAGTTTTACATCATGTAGACCAGGTATTCTTAGCTACAGATTGTGATTTTGTCATTCAAAGTGAAGATTTAACTGGTTTGAAAAGTATAACGAGAAAAAGAAGAGTTTCACCTGCTGATCAGGTGGTTACCGTACCCAAGACAGCATTTGCCTCCATCAACGCCAAACAGCCCAAGGCATCTGCGGTTGATTTCGTTGGAGGTTTACTAACAGAAGAGAAGAGAAAAGAAATCAGATTAAAAATTACAGATATTTCCAAACTTCATTTGGGAAA
This sequence comes from uncultured Saprospiraceae bacterium, assembly GCA_964574485.1. Classification (GTDB taxonomy): domain Bacteria; phylum Bacteroidota; class Bacteroidia; order Chitinophagales; family Saprospiraceae; genus Saprospira. The sequence continues at coordinate 24,836 of CAZNNX010000010.1, forward strand.
ACCATACAGACATGGTACACGAGGTCCCAACAGTTTTGATTGTTCTGGCTTTACTTCCTACATTATGAAGAATTTTGGCATTGTTCTTTCTCCAAGTTCCAGAACCCAAGCCATGCAAGGAAAGCCTGTTGAACTTTCTGATGCCAAAACAGGCGATTTGCTTTTCTTCAGTGCTTATGGAAAAAGAGGGATTGTTACGCATGTGGCTTTGATTTTAGAAAATTCTCCGCAGGGTATCATTGTGATACATGCTTGTACTTCTCGATTGGGTATTAGAATTGATAATGTATCCAAATCCTCTTACTGGAAGAAAAAGATATTGTATGCCAGAGATGTTATCTCTGCAGATTCAAGATCTGTAGCACAGAAATAGTGTGCATTCAATCCTTAAAATAGTATCTTTTTTTTTCTTTCTGAGCTGTATTTCCTGTTCCGCTTCTCAACTTTTGCCACAAAAAATGAAATTGGTAGAATTTAAATGGTCCTTTACGGATAGTTCTGTTCCCCCGCCTTATCACAGAAGTTATGATCTTATTTTTAGGGAGGATAGTTTTTCTGTTCAAATTCATTCCTATGGTGATGTTTTGTTTGAACGTAGAGAAAAATTCGATATGCCAGATTTTCAACAATTGTTGGATTCCTTTCATATAAAAAAGTTGGTTCACCAAGTGGATAAAAAAGGTTGCACGGGAGGTGTAAGCTACAGTATGGAAATTCTCCGTGAAAATGAACCATCTGAAAAAAGGTACGTTTATTTATGTGGTGGTATGAAAGAAGGAGATTTAGGTGGTGATGTAGAAAAATTTGATCAATATCTAAAAACCCAAATATTGCCGCAATTCTCTGCATGGATGAATCAGGTGAAATGAATCAAGGTCATAGTTTAGTTTTTATCCCCGGGCTTGGTACTGACCCAAGAATTTTTGAGGTGCTGCTTTCTTATTTGCCAGGGAATGAGATTATTCATATTCCGCATGATCAAAGTCTTTTAGCTTCTAATCCCAGTATGGAAGACTATGCAAGGGAATTGAAAGAAAAGTATAGCAGCGAATTGGAAGACAAATCCATTATACTCATTGGTTTTTCCTTGGGTGGAATGGTGGCTACAGAAATGTCTAAGATATTGAAGGTTGAAAAATTAATTCTCATATCTTCTTTAAAGTGCAGAGATGAATTTCCGCTCCCTCTTCGGTGGGGTAAATATTTTGATTTTTTTGATTATATACCTTTGTGGTTTAGCCATAACATAGGACCCATTTTGGGATTGATATCCGGGCAAATCAATCGGGCAGCTTATCCCTTAATTAAATCGATGATGAAAAAATGGACTGTCCGGGGATTTAGTGGAGCAAGGAAAATGGTGGTGAGCTGGAAGAATCAGATTGTACCCTCAGATTATATACATATTCATGGTAGTAGAGATTTGATCATTTATCATTCGAAAGTAAAATATACTCATCTGATAAAAGGAGGTACTCACAACATGATCATGCAAAAAGCTAAAGAGATTGCATCTTTGATTGCGATTGAATTGCAGTTGCCTTCTGGAATCAAATAATTTTTTATATCAATAATATTTTACATTTTTGTATCCAATAAATCAGTATCTATGGCTAAGAAAATAATTCCCTTGCTATCCGAGATGTTTTCATCAGGTAATAAGCCTGAATATTTGTTTTGGGTTGGATGCGCAGGTAGTTTTGATGACAGGGCTAAGAAAGTGACACTTGCCTTCGTAAAAATATTACAAGAATTAGAGATCAATTTTGCCGTTTTGGGTAATGAAGAAAAGTGTACAGGTGATCCGGCCAGGCGCGCAGGTAATGAATTTTTATTTCAAATGACAGCGCAACAAAATGTAATGACCTTACAAATGTATGAGGTAAAAAAAATTATTACGACCTGTCCGCATTGTTTTAATATTTTAAAAAATGAATATCCCGTTTTAGGACTGAATCAGGTTGAGGTAATTCATCATAGTGAATTTTTAGCTCATATGATTGACAGTGGTAAATTGAAAGCAAGTGGGGGAGAACTGGACGGTAAAAAAGTAACCTACCATGATTCTTGTTTCCTGGGCAGAGCCAATCAGGTATATGAAGCTCCTCGCCAGGTATTGGAAGAACTTCATGTTCAGGTTCATGAAATGCAAAGGGCCAAATCACAAGGCTTATGCTGTGGTGCTGGTGGAGCTCAAATGTTTAAGGAGGATGAGAAGGGCGATAAAAGAATCAATACAGAGCGAGCCGAAGAGGTAATAGAAACGCAGGCTGATATTGTAGCTGCCAATTGTCCTTTTTGTATAACGATGCTTCAAGATGGATTAAAGTCGGAAAATGACAAAAGAACTCAACCGATCATGGTCTTGGATTTGTCTGAAATGATTGTTCAAAGCAATAAGTGGTAAGGATGAATACAATTCTCATTCTGAACGGGCCGAATCTAAACTTATTGGGGAAAAGAGAACCAGAAATTTACGGAAATACCGATTTTGAACACTATATAGCCTACCTGCAAAGGTGGTCAAAACAACATTGTACCAAGTCGGAAATTCAAATTGATTATTTTCAATCCAACGTGGAGGGTGTATTGATTGACAAGTTACACGAAGTCGGATTTTCCTACTCAGGTATCATTTTCAATGCCGGGGCTTATGCTCATAGTTCCATCGCATTGGCAGATGCCATACGAGCGATTAAAACTCCGGTGATAGAGGTGCATATTTCCAATGTACATGCTAGAGAAGCATTCAGGCATCATTCCTATTTGTCGGCTCATTGCATGGGCGTCATTTCAGGTTTTGGTCTTTCAAGTTATAAGTTGGCTTTAAGTCAGTTTCTGGAAATTTGAATCATATCTACTTGTTAATCGCTTGTTAAATGATATACTTTCAGAGTTTTAGAACAAAATTGTTCTATATTTGTTATTAGTTATAATAAGTACCATTTTTTCTGCATTATGAGAAGTTTTGCTTTTTTTATTTTGTTAATTCTTATCGCTGTGTTTTCTTATACTTGTCTGAGTACTTCCCTTTTTACCAAGGAAGGGACTAAGTTTAAAGTGAGTAAAAATTTAACAACTGAGGAAGAAACAAAGGAAAAGGACAGATTTCTTTATTTGCCGGATTTAAAATTTTTTAATGAAGTGGTCCAAAAATGGAAGGAAAACTTCAGGAAACTACATTATAACTAACTTTTATGAAACTCACTTCTTTACTATTCCTGGGATTAATTTCCCTATTTCTTAACTCCGATGCATCCAAATCTGTTTACGACTTTAATGTAACTGATATTGATGGTAACAAGGTTGCATTGTCCAAGTACAAGGGCAAGGTTCTCATTATAGTAAACGTAGCATCTAAGTGTGGTTTAACACCTCAGTACGCTGATTTACAAGCTTTTTACGACAAGCATAAGTCTAAGGGTGTTGAAATTCTCGGATTTCCAGCAAACAACTTTATGGGACAAGAGCCTGGATCGAATGCTGAAATTAAGAAGTTTTGCAGTAGTCAGTTCAAGGTTAGTTTTCCTATGTTTTCTAAAATATCTGTACAGGGATCTGATATGGCTCCTTTGTATAAATATCTAACTACAAAGCAAGAAAACGGTGTTATGGACGCTCCGGTGAAATGGAATTTTCAGAAATTCATCATTGACAAGTCAGGAAGATGGGTTGAGTCTGTCAAACCTTCTGATAAAATTACGGATCCCTCGATTGAGAAGAGGATATTGGCTCTTACCAAAAAATAAATATTTCAGGCCTTAGCTTCTGCTTGTGTAGTCATATCACAAAATTCATTTGCGATATATTTGTAATGCCCTACTATTCCGATCATTGCTGCATTATCAGTGCAGTAGGACATTTTGGGTATGTAAATATTCCAGTTTTTTTTAAGTTGGTTGGCTGAGATAGCAGCTCTTAACCCGGAGTTAGCTGAAACACCACCTGAAATAGCAACTTCCTTTATTTTATAGAATTTCGAGGCGGCTTCAATTTTGTTTAATAAAATGCTCACTATCCTTGCCTGAATTGAAGCACAAAGATCATTCAGGTTCTCTGAAATAAATGCAGGGTTCTGCTTTAATTCTTTCTCTAAAAATCTAAGTACATTGGTTTTTAGCCCGCTGAAACTAAAGTTGAAAGAATCTATTTTAGGTTCTGTGAAGAAGAATTTAACCTTACCCAAAGCTGCCCTTCTGTCCATTTCCGGACCTGCGGGGTACCCTAAACCGAGTAGTTTGCCAATTTTGTCAAATGCCTCCCCAGCAGCATCATCTATGGTACTGCCTATAACTTCCATTTCCAAAGGCTGTTTCACCAAGAGTATCTGTGTGTGTCCGCCTGACACTGTCAGACATAGAAAAGGAAAAGAGGGTGTTTTGTCTTCTAAAAAATGAGCAAGCACATGTGCTTGAATATGGTGTACTTCAATAAGTGGTTTATCTAAAACGAGAGCCAGGCCTTTGGCAAAAGATACTCCCACATGAAGCGCGCCCAGTAGACCCGGACCTTTCGTAAATGCGATGGCATCAATGTCTTCCAAAGATATTTTTGCCTCATCCAAAGCTTTCCTTACAACGGGCAAAATCTGAACCAAATGACTTCTCGAAGCAACCTCTGGCACAACACCTCCGTATGCGGCATGCATTTGTTGTGTGGAAATGATATTGGAAAGACATTTTCCATTTTTAATAATTGCGGCCGAAGTGTCGTCACATGAACTTTCGATTGAAAGCAGTATGATTTCATTATTTTTCATGGCGCTAAAATAATATTTATTCTATTTAGTTTCTACAAGAGAAGGTAAAGTAAAAGAACTCTTTCGGTATAATATTTGATTAGATTTTTATATTTTAGTGTAAAATTGTAAAGCTTGTCCAGAGGTCATACAGACGACGATAACATTCGTTCAGAATCAGCCAATCACTCAAATCCGAAGGGTGAGGTCAAGTTATTTTCTCAATTATTCCGTTACCTCTGGTTGTTTTTAAAAACTACGACGACCGTATTGGTATTGTGCTTGTTTCTTCTTTGGTTTGTTTTTAAATTACCAGCTGTGCAACAATACTTGGCCAAGCAAGCCACTACTGAATTATCAAGCCTTTTTCATACAAAAATGACTGTGGATAAAATTCGGATTCATCTCTTTGATCGTGCTGAATTTGTGAATTTTTATTTAGAAGATCCCCAAAAAGATACTATTATTTGGGCCTCAGATTTAAAAGCTTATTTCGATATATCTCAAATCCTAAAAGGTAAACTTACCATCACAAGGGTTGACTTACATGAGGGATATTTTAAATACCAAAGGCATCCTGGACAGAGATCTTTTAATCTGTTTTATTTTATTGATTTTTTAAAGCCTAATAAAAAGAAAAAGAATAAGGATCCCTTTCAGTTGGCAATACAACATGTGGAAGTATATAATTCCCGTTTTTACATGTATGATGCCCTGACGGGAACCACAGTTTCAGTGCTAGCAGATAAAGGGGTTGTTCACACCGATAGTTCAGATTTGGTTTCGCAAAAAGTATATGCTGATTCAGTCTTTTTCGATGGCGCCCAAGTTGTTGTAAAAATAGACAAAGCAATTCCTTTGGTTTTGAATGAAACTTCTAGAGATACTATTTTTAATCCTCCCAACTGGACAGCTTGTTCTCGAAAAATTAATTTTTACAATTTAGATTTTCAGCTACAAAATCTAAGGCTGGGTGCACAGCCACAGTTACCTATGGATTTTGCTGATTTACATGTAAAAAAGGCCAGAGTTGATTTTAGTAATTTTGCATTTAAAGATTTTATCATACAAACTAAAATTAATCAATTCGCGGGTATAGAGAAAAAAGGCTTTGTATTAAGTTCTCTTTATGGCGATTTGAAGGTGAGTTCAACTTCAGCTTCTTTAAATAATTTTAATTTACAAACTCCACAGAGTACGATTGGGTCTGATGTTGTTTTTAGCTACAGTCGCTATTCAGATTTTTTAGATTTTGTACATAAAGTTAAAATAGAAGCCACTGTAACTGAATCTAATCTGAGAATTTCTGACTTAATGTTTTTTGCACACCCTTTGAGTAAGGTTCCATTTTTTGTATCCAACCAGGAAAAAGATGTTTTGGTAGATTGTTATTTTGAAGGTAGAATCGATTCTTTTTTTGTGCACAGTATTATTATGAATGTGGGCCAATCGCATCTTGAAGGTGAAATAAATATGCGACCTTTTGATAAATTCATGAAATTAAAGATTGAGGAATTACAGACATTTTCCTCTGAGATTCAGTCTATTTTACCTTTTGTGCAGATACCACCCATGGTGAAACAACTAGGGAATATTTATGCCAATGGTAGCTTTGAAGGATATTTTAACAAGGAATTTAAGGTTATTGCTCAGGCTAATACTGATGCGGGTGCAGTTGATTTACAAATGGATATGGATGCGAGCGGAGGCTTGCATGGATTTTTATACAAAGGGGTAGTTAAAGGTAAAAGTATTCAGTTAGGGAAATTAGTTAATCAAAAAGATCTGGGTTTGGCTTCAGGTGATTTTATACTTTCAGGTAAGGGATTTCATTTGGATTCCATACAATTGGGTATAGAATCCGGAATCGTAAGTACTTTTCAATTTAAAGGATATAATTATGACTCGATTCAACTTTCTGGTAAATTGACCGGAAAGAAATTTACAGGAAATCTAGTCTCTACTGATGCACATTTTAATGTGAATGTGGATACGGAAATTGATTTACAACAAGCGAAACCTGTCATCAGTGTGAAAGGAAGAATTCCAATGATAGATTTTTGTGCCATCAAGTTGATGAATGATGATCTTCAACTGAGTGTGCAGTCCGTAGATTTGAGGCTGAGAGGACTTAAATTAGATGAATTTTCAGGAAGGGTTCGGTTGAAGCAAATTCATTTTCATAGAGGGTGGGGCGATTATGATGTTGACTCATTGTTTGTAGGCACAAGAGATACTGTTTTAGGAGGTGATAGTCTTCGTTCTGTACGGATCAGGTCAGATGTGATGAATGCCACAGTTTTGGGTAAATACGATTTGGTGAATATGCCGAAAGCTTTGTTAGTCTTTGCCAACGAGTACTATCCCAATTTTACTCAAAATATCAATGAAGTAAATAAAGAAGGGCAGAAAACAGATTGGATGAAATGGTTGGGTGATAGTATCCCCCAACAGGAATTGCATTTAAGTTTACAATTATTTGATTCAAAAAAGCTCACGGAAATCATTCACCCTCAGTTTAAATTTATTCGAGGAGCAAAACTGAATTTTGATTTTAACTCCAAAACAGATAGTTTTTATATAAAAGCACAGGTAGATTCTATGAAATGGGGCAGTTTTAAACTGGTAAACGAGGAATTACTTGTGCAAGGCTATAAAAATTTACTCAGAGCCACGAATACAATGAATCATCTGCAACTGAATGATTCGTTGAGTTTACCTATTCCCTACATATTACTGGAAGGTAGGGGTGATTCAATAGCTTTCAAGATTGATTTAAATGAAATTGGAAAATTTGCTTATAATATCAATTTAGCTGGCGATGTGAGAGCTACACAAAAGGCCATTTTTATCAGATTAAATAATTCGGGCTTAGTTTTGCTGAATCAAAGATGGAAGGTAATGGGAAATAATTACATTCGATTTGATTTTGCCAATAATGAATTGGAGGTAAACGATTTGTTATTGAGCGATAGCATTGAACTTCAAAAAATAGAATTATCCAGCTATGGAAAATCTGGATTGAAATTAGGTATTAAAAGTTTTGATTTGGGTAGAATTTATAAACCTGTGAAATTACCAATGTTTGATATAGAGGGGAGGATGCATGTGGAGGCTCTTATCCAGGATGTTTTTCAACAAAAAAATCTTAGCGCCTCTGTACTTTTAGATAGTCTGATGATCAATGGAGATTTTTGGGACAAGGCCCAGGTGAGCCTGAGTGCCAAAACTCCAAAAGATACTTTATTCGGTCATTTTACACACAATGGTACCTGGTTGGAAAAAGCTGAAGCACATTTTTATTTTATACCCAAATCGGCAGTATCTGATACAGCCAAACAAAACTATCTTGATGTACAGTTTAAAGCAAAAAATGCAAATACCCGTATTCTGGAGTATCTAATGCGAGGTATCATCTCTGAAACTAGAGGTTTGGCTCAGGCAGAGGGAAGAATTTACGGAAAGTTGCCCAGAATAACGATTCAAGGAAAGGGTTCGATTCAAGGATTAGAGGCGAAGCTAAATTTCTTAAATACCAAGTATAGTATAGACAAACTGGAAGTGGCATTAACTCCAGAGGCTTTTTATTTTTTACCCACATTACAATTGGATGAAATCTCTCAAATGGTAAAATCCGGAATTCAAGTAAAAGATCAGGAAGGAGCAAAAGGATTTATAGGGGGGAAAATTACGCATAAATATTTAAAAGAATGGGGCATAGACCTCGATTTGTATTTGAATAAAAATTTAACATTAAACACAACAGCTGAGAGTAATATGCCTTTTTACGGTAAGGTTTATGCCTCGGGTAAAGCAAATTTATCTGGCCCCTTCAATAAATTAGTTTTGGAAATGGAGGGTAGTACTGAATCTGGTCCCAAAAATGAAAAATCTTTGTTTGTTCTCCCTTTGATGCAAGCCGTAGAAATCAATCAAGCAATTGATTATCTCGAATTTAGAGATACCAAAAAAACAGTCAAGGAAGATACGGAACTGAAGCTAAATCCTGTAAATACAGCAGGTTTGGATATTCGGATGAAAATTATTGCCAATCCTGAAGCCCATGCAAAAATTATCATAGATGAAAAAGCGGGTGATGTGATAGAGGGTAAAGGTTCTGGTAATTTGTTTTTAAGATATAGCCCTTCAGGAGAACTTAGCTTAAGTGGAGACTATGAAATACTCGAGGGAAGCTATCTGTTTACTTACAGGGGTTTATTAAACAAACCCTTCAAAGTGGAAAAAGGCGGAATGATCCGTTGGAATGGCGATCCATACAATGCTGAAGTAAATTTAAAAGCCAAGTACATACAAAAATCCAAATTGTATAATCTCTTAATTTCTTATCAGGATCAACTACAAAATGCAGAGGTGAGAGATGATGCCAACCGAACCTTAGATATTGAGGTAGGGATGAATATGACGGGCCCTTTAATGAGGCCTGACATCAAATTTGGAATTAACTTGCTGGGTGATGCGGGAAAGGCTTCCACCATAGCCAATTTGGCCTTAAAGGCAATTCAGCAAGATCAAAACAAATTGAATAGACAGGTTTTTTCATTAATTGTATTAAATCAGTTTTTTCCAGATCAAAATGCTGCCACCGGACTCAATTTAGGAGCCTCCAGTTTTAACACCTTAAGTGAGATGCTCTCGCAACAATTTTCGAGGTATTTGGGAGAGTTATTTAATGAGGTTGTAGAAGAAAACAGTGTGATATCCGGTGTAGACGTACAAATTGGATACAAACTGGAAGAGGATCAACTTTCAAATTCAGGTACAGGATCCAAGTTTGATTTAAGTTTTGATAACTATTTATTTAATGATAAACTTAGAATTCATATTGGTGCAAATGTTGATATCAATGCAAACAACCTGTATGGCTCTAATCAAAATTATTTTGGGGGTGATTTTATCGTAGAATATGCTATAACCAAGGATGGAAATTTAAAGGTTAGGGCGTACAATCGAAGTGAATCCAGTTTATTCGGACCTAGAATAAGAACGGGAGGAGGGATTTCCTATAATCTTGAATTCAATTCTTTTGAAGAAATGATAAAGCAGATAAAAGAGAATATAAAAGAGAAAAAATTAAAAATGATTAGTAAAAAATCAGGTTTAAGCAGTTAAATGCCAAAATTGAATCTCTGATTAACTACATTTGAACTAAAATAGGTTTATGTCAACATTCATGGAGGAAAACAACGATAAAACTTTAATAGATAGAGATCTGAGTTGGCTTTCATTTAACTACAGGGTATTGCAGGAGGCAAAAGATCCAACTGTTCCTCTTTTTGAAAGAATCAAATTTTTAGGAATTTACTCGTCCAATCTGGATGAATTTTTTAGGGTTCGGGTTGCATCCATTAAAAGTTTGATCCGATTAGGCAAGAATCATAAATCAGATTTAGGATTCAGTGCCGAGGATTTACTGGAAAAAGTAAATGATACCGTTAAAAAACAACAAATAGAGTTTACTGAAATTTATCAAAAGCAAATTATACCAGCTCTTGAGAAAATCAATATACATCTTCTGCGAATAAAGGAACTGAATCCAGATCAAGCACATTTTTTAAAGGACTACATCGAAGAAAAGTTAATACCCTACCTACAGCCCATCTTAATTGTAAAAAATAAAATTCGAACTTTTTTACTGAATAATGCTCTCTATCTAGCCGTTGTATTAGGTACAAAAGGTACTCCTCGCTATGCAGTTGTTCGTATCCCTTCTGCGCGTTTCCCAAGGTTTATACAATTGCCTTCTCAAAATCAATCAGAAAGGTATATTATCATGCTGGATGATATTGTCAGATTTGCTTTGCCGATGTTGTTTCCAGGCTATAAAGTACAGGATTCGTTTTCATTTAAGATGACCAGGGATGCAGAGTTGTATCTGGAAGATGAGTATTCGGGAGATATCATTGAAAAAATTAAAGAGGGTATCAATAAAAGAAATTTTGGGACAGGAACAAGATTTGTTTACGACAGAACAATGTTTGATAATTGTCTGAGTTTTTTATCAGAAGCTTTTGAAGTCAACGACTTAGATTTACAACCTGAGGGTAGATACCATAATAATTTTGATTTGTTCAAATTTCCCGATTTTAATCTGAATCATTTAAAAGATCTTCCCTTGGCGCCATTAAAGCATGCGGCATTTGAATCTCATGCTTCTATGTTCTCTGTAATTTCCAAAAAGGATCAATTGCTTCATTTTCCATATCAAAGATATAGTTACGTCATACGCTTTATTGAACAGGCAGCCCACGATCCTTCTGTGACGCATATTAAAATTTTGCAGTATCGAGTTGCAAAAAATTCTCAAATCATCGCAGCGCTAAGATCAGCAATAGAGGCAGGTAAAAAAGTAATGGTTTTTGTTGAGTTAAAAGCTCGTTTTGATGAGGAAGCGAATATATTCTGGGCTGAAAAATTAGAGGAATGGGGTGCTACTGTTAAATACAGCTTACCGGAAATCAAAGTGCATTCCAAACTTTTGATGATAACAAGAAATGATAATGGGGTTGAAAAAGATTATTGTTACCTGAGTTCTGGAAATTTCAATGAGCAAACGGCAAATATCTACGAAGATTATGGCTACTTTACCTCTGACCTCAGAATTACCCAGGAGGTGGAACGGATTTTTCAGTTTTTGGAAAGTGGTATCATGCCCCCCAAACCATTTGAACATCTTTTGGTAGGTCAGTTTAAAATGAGAAAAAATCTCTATGAAATGATCGAGAAAGAGATGGAGCAGGCTAGAAATGGAAAGAAGGCAGAAATTATTCTCAAATTAAATTCTATACAGGATCCAAGAACTATTGATTTGTTATATGAAGCCTCTCAGACAGGAGTGAAGATAAAGTTAATCGTTAGAGGTATTTGTAGTTTGATTCCGCAAAAAAAAGGATGGAGTGAGAATATCGAAGCAGTGAGTATTGTAGATCGTTTTCTTGAACATTCCAGAATCTACGTATTTCATAATCAGGGGAATCTTAAAATTTATTTATCATCGGCGGATTGGATGACAAGAAATTTATATCACAGAATAGAATGTGCTTTTCCAATATATGATCCTGATCTAAGAGAAGATATTCTCAACTTTTTGGATATGCAATGGAAAGATAATGTAAAGGCAAGAATCATCGACGAACAGATGCTTAATGAATATAGAAACAAGAATCAAGGTCAACCCTTCAGATCGCAAATTGAGACATATAGATACTATCAAAATAAAATGGAAAAATAAATGAATTTGAAAAATGATTTGTTTCTTAGGGTTGTTGCCGGAGAAAAAACCAACAGGCCTCCCGTTTGGCTCATGCGCCAGGCAGGCAGAATTCTTCCTCAGTATCGGGCCATTCGGTCAAGATTAAGTGGATTCAAAGAATTGGTTGAAACGCCGGAATTAGCCTGCGAAGTAACCCTTCAGCCGATTGATGAATTAGATGTGGATGCAGCCATCATTTTTTCAGATATCCTGGTTGTGCCGGAAGCCATGGGTCTTGTTTATGAAATGGTTGAAAGTAGGGGGCCTATTTTCCCTAAGACCATCCATTCTGAACAGGATTTGTCTCAGCTTGCCTCAACTGAGGATGCGGCCAATTCCTTGGAATATGTTTATGAAGCTCTCCGATTAACAAAAAAGGAATTAAATGGCAGAGTGCCGCTTATCGGATTTGCCGGAGCTCCTTTTACCATTTTTGCCTATATGGTAGAGGGAAAAGGAAGTAAAACCTTTTCAGTAGCAAAGCAAATGCTTTATAAAAATCCTGTATTATCTCATCAGTTGTTAGATCGCATTACAAAAGTAACTATTGCCTATCTGAAAAGAAAAGTTGAAAATGGTGCCGATCTTATTCAAATATTCGATTCTTGGGCTGGTATTTTAAGTCCTGAAGATTTTCGCTTGTTTTCACTCCCTTATATAAATGAAATTGTAAAAGAAATACAAGCTTTGGCTCCCGTTACGGTTTTTGCCAAAGATGCCACACATTCTCTGTTGCAAATAAAAAATTTATCTCCGGATGTCATAGGATTGGGTTGGTCTGTTGATGCTTCGGAAGCTCGGAATATTTTAGGGACTGATGTTGTTGTTCAGGGGAATCTGGACCCAGCCTTACTCTTTGCTGATCACAAAACCATTCAAAATAAAACAAGAAAAATGTTGCAAAACTTTGGCGGACATCATATTGCAAATTTGGGACATGGCGTTCTTCCCGACACACCTTTAGATAGTGTAAAAGTATTCGTTGATACGGTTAAAGAATTTTCATATTAAATTGAATTTCTTTTTTAATTTTTTGGAGTTTTTGGTTTTGTTAAATAAATTGTAATATTATATTCGCCCAAAGTTTGAGTTTTATTGTTTGTTTCAACCTTTTAATTTTTTACTTGTGGATAATAAGAAAAGAGTCATCAAAGACTATGATACCTTGCCGGAAGACATTAAAATGAAAATAAAAATGTCTTATCCCAGAGGATTTGCACAGCATTTGGTTTATTATACTGATCGTAACAACAAGAGGGTATCTGCCCTGCCTTTTGATAC
>CAZNNX010000011.1:0-36553 GCA_964574485.1 uncultured Saprospiraceae bacterium
AAGGTTTCCTTAATTAAGTTTTTTCCACCTGCCGAACCAACACCATGAGCTGGATAAATTATTATATCATCAGGAAGTGGTAAAATTTTATTGTGAAGTGAATCATACAAAAGAGAGGCTAAATCAGAAGCACTAAGATCTGATTTTACAGCCAAATCCGGTCGGCCAACATCTCCAATAAAAAGGGTGTCGCCAGAAAATAAAGCCCTGGGTTGATTATACTCGTCTCTGAGAAGATAACAGGTCGATTCCATCGTATGTCCCGGAGTGTGTAATACTTCGATGCTGAGCAGACCTAAAGAAAAAATTTCTCCATCTTTTGCTTGATGAATATCATATTCCGGATTGGCATGAGGGCCAAAAACTATAGTAGCTCCAGTCTTTGATGCTAAATCAACATGCCCGGAGACAAAATCTGCATGAAAATGGGTTTCAAAGATATATTTGATTTTTGAGCCATTTTTATTGGCCATTTCAATATATCCATGGGTTTCTCTTAAGGGATCAATAATAGCAACTTCCCCATTGCTTTCGATATAGTAGGCGCCTTGTGCCAGACAATTGGTGTAGATTTGCTCAATTTTCATGGGATTCAATTTAATTTTAGAACTATGTAATTACAAAGTTACAAAGAAAGTAGAGTTAATTTATGTGATTTCAATCACATTAAGAAGATAATAACGGAGTATAGCAGATTTTACTTAACAATAAGTTTACAGTATTGACAAGAAATTAACAATAGATTTTGTCTATCGGTTAGCCACTTGTTTCCTCTTTTCAAAATTGGTAAATTAGAATATCAGTAAAAATCCTCAGGATGAAATTTTTTGATTTCGAACAAATTTACCCCATAATTAATAGTTCAATTCCTTCACATTACCATTGTTGGGCTTTGTTTCGAAATGGAACTTTTTTGGTGTTGGATCGTATGCCTTCCATGGATAAGGATTTTAGAACCTGGGTTGTTTCATTTATGGATGAATTGAACAGCTTGAATATCAAGGTATTTACCTACGATTCAGATATTATACAGGTCCCGCAAACAGGGGGGTGGATTGTAACCAATTTCAAAGGAATTTACACCTATGTTGATCCTGAAGAATTTACCGTACCCAATCCTTCCGAACTGGCAATTTCAGTTATGGCATCTCAAAAATTGTTGGAAGACTGTAGAACTGTAGACATTATTCACTTGGAAAGCCAGAGAATGACTCAAAAGTCTGTGTTATAAAATTATTAAATATCTGTCGGTTGATAGAAAAATAATAAGGATAGCGGCGCAAATTCGATGAAATAAATTTGCATGAAACATGCATCTGCAACCAGAAATAACAGTAAACAAATACCTAAGCCTTGGTTCCATCGGGGCTTGATGAAACTAAGTAAAAAGGATAATTCCAATAAAATGACTGAGTTCCAAATCAAAGTGGAAGAAAGCTTACCTTTAATTATTTGAAGCGCAAAAAGTGGAATCTCCTCATTGTGATTTAAATAATATTGAGGAAATTGGATCAATAAAATTTTTTGTAAGGCATCTGGATCCCATGCCGATCCCCGGCTCATTTTCCAAAGGGCAGCAGAAATAAAAATAAAGGCAACATAGTATCTGCTTAACTTCCAAAAATCTGAATACAACTTTTTATCCTCAAACAGAAAGAGGAAACTCAAAATGAGAAATCCGATCATCTGATGTTCTGGGTGTGCAATGATGGATCTGTAAGTAATAAAGTAGAGTATTCCCAAAATGAGCAAAAGGTAAGAGGCCGTTTTTTGAAACATTCTCGACCAAAGTAGAATAATACAAGTGGAGATACCCAAATCGATAAATCCCAAACAAAAAATATGCTTTCTTAGCAAAGAAAAATATCCGATTCCTTCTAATACATGATGTATCCGATCAGAACTTCCACTCCAATAAGGACTAGCTCCGATTTGAGATAACCAGGACAATTGAAAAAATTTATAGATCCAGATGAAGCTTATTGAAAATAAAATCATCCAACGACCCTTTTCATATGAAATATTTTTTGATGCAAGATTCATATTGTCTTTTTCAATTCAATGTTTTGATCCTTTCTTTTTTGAAAAATCTTGATGTCAATCTTAGTTTCATCCTTAATTATGTGGGGAAGATAATATCTGAGCCATTTTTTATAACGCTGGGCATAGACCCCCGACTGGCAATATTTTAACTGGTATCGGGCAATTGGATTAAGTTCTGCAGTGATATCTTTTTTTTGATAAAATATTCTGTGGAATTCAATCTGGGTTGTACCGGATAATTGTGCAGAGTACATGCCAAAGTGAAAGAAAGGAAAAGACTCAACTCCTTTGACAGTAAATAATAATTGTCCCAGCAAAAAAAGAAAAATAAATAATCTTAAAAGTATTGACATCAGAAGCTATTTTTCTCTTTTAATAAGATTCATCCCCAATAAAGTTTTGATTTTGGCAGACCAAAGATTTCTTTTGATCAGGGTTATGCCTGAAACAAGCTGGTTTTCCATTGGAAATCTCTGTATGAGACGGGGATACGGTTCTTTCTTGAATGCAGAACTACCAAAAAAATAGGAGAGTCCCAGTTCATTAACAGCTTTTTCCATCAGTCCAATACCTACACCTTGATCGTGAAATGGAAAGGCGAAGGTTCTGCATGTCTTTTGGGTTAGATTTTTAACAAAGTTTACTGATCTTTCAATTTCCAGCCATTGTTGACTCTCATCTATTTCACAAAATAAAGGGTGGCTATCTGAATGAGCTCCAATTTCAAAGCCTTTAGCCGATAAGTCTAAGATCTGTTCCCCATTCATGTATGGTTTTTGGGAGATTGCCAATTGCTTGAAGTCTATTTCTAATTCCAGAGCCCATTCTTCCAGTAAATTTCTGTTGGCATAGCTGATTTCGAGGGCTTTTTTACTACCCATTTTTGAACAAAGTATAGCAGCCTTGTAACGAAACATAAGATCTTGGTTATCTACAAAAGCGCTATTGACGAAAAAAATGGCAGGAATACCCTTTTGTAATAGCAGGGGTGCTATGTAGTCATAACAGGAAGACAATCCATCGTCAAAACTTAGTAAGAGCTTAGGTTTTTTATTTCGGGTGAATATTGAGTTTGAGTCCAGGAGCTCATCCAGGGAAATGGGCTCGAATTTTTTTAGAAATTGTTCAAGCTCTTTTTCAAAGGTTTTTGTATTGATTAATGGGTAGATGGGAGAAATATAGGGGAGCGATTCATTGGAAATGCCATGATAAAACGGGCAAATCAAAAGTTGTTTATTGAAAATAAATTGCTCTGGTAAAAAGGTTGCCAGATGAAGCAGTTTCTGATACAGGTAGCGATGATTTACCCCACTCTTTTGTTCATGGTACATTGTCCGTTGTATGTGGCGCCTAAATCAATTTGTAAGCTACTGCACTCAATATCACCATCGACTATTGCAGTAGATTTAAGAACAATACTTTCTTTTGCTTGTATTTTGCCAAGAATTCTTCCTTCGCAATCTAATTCCTTGCATTGTACAGGACCTTGAATAATAGCCTGGGCAGACATTACCAAGCGTCCGTTGCATGATAGTTTTCCCAGTATGTCGCCTTCTAAACGCAAGTGAGAATCTACTTTTATATCACCTTCAATGATTGTTCCCTTGGCCAGGATACAAACTTCACCACCGGTGACAGGTATTTTTAATATTTCTGACATTTTGTATTTTTTCTAAAAATAGAAAATTAAGGTGAAATTTTGATAAAATAGGTATTAAAACTAATCTGGTTAGATTTTAGAAAACTATCTTTTATTTTTTTTGTCTTGAGTTTGGATTTATAATTAATGATCAGTATTAAATAATAATGTTAAAAAATTAGTTAGGAATCGAGTTATTTTAATTTGTTTTAAATCAAATTGTTTTGAAATAAGTAAATTTAATTTTTACAAAATTAATTCAATTGGAGGTATGAATTTTTAAATTTATAATCAAAAGAAATAGAATAAGAAGTAATAAAATCATTGGCAGCTATGTATTAAGATCAAAAATGAAGTTTAGAGAGAATGTATCCCAATAATGCATTTAGTTTAGATTTACTAGGGGGTATTATAAGGATCTGTTAGTCTACAAAGTTGCTGAGTATTATTCATAGCAATCCTTGGCAATTCGGAAGAATGTTTTAGTGAATCTTATCAACGTTATACGGAAAGTTAAACAACCTGGATTTGTGATGGCGAGAAAGTATTAATCGATAAAAATTACATGTTCAAATTTCTATAATATCTTATGAGAAATGCACTTTGGCTATTTTATCTAATGTTTTTTTCTGCATCAGTTATTGCTCAGACTGATATCTACACTAATTTAAAAACAAAATATGATTATTATTTTAGTAAAAATTCTCATGATAGTGCATTAGTAATTGCAAGAATGTTAAATGCGCATCTACTGGAATACAAAGAAGATACCAGTTTGAATTATGCATTGAGTATGCGTAACATAGGTGAATGTTTTTCACCGTTGAAAATGCTGGATTCTGCAATTTATTACCATCAAAAGTGTATCAAACTTATGGAAAAGTATAACTTGAAAAACACTTATGATTATGCATACAACTTTTATCTACTTGGTGTTGTGTACTTTAGGTTCAGTGATTTTTACAATTCAGAAAAATATCAATTGAAATATAATGAACTTATACAAAAGATAGATAATGTTAATGATGAAGCATTGTTGAGAAGTAACCTCTCGCTTGGGCTCTTGTACAGATATACTGGTAATTTACAATGGGCTATATATTACTACGAAAAAGAATTAGATATTTTAAATTCGTTAGCCCAAAAAGGGGCTTTCGACCAAATTAAAAATTATGATAAATATTATTTGAGTTATGAAGATTTAAAATTAAACCGTATCGGCGCCATAGCAGATATTTCTCAGGAAATTGGAGATTATGCAAAAGCCGATTCTTTGTATAGATTATGTTTTAAAATTGTTAGTAATAGGCAAAACTATGATACTGCTAAAATTGCTAGTGTTAAATCTAACCTAGGAATAGTCAATTTTAAGATTGGCAACTATGAAGTTTCAGAGAATAATTTTAAGGATGCTCTAAATTTATACAATGCTTTTAGTGATAATTCTAATTTGGTTTATGGCAATTATAATTCTTTGTTAAATAATCTTGGTAATTTATATTTAGAAATGAAAGACTATCAAAAATCAGAATTCTATTTAAAACTGGTTATTCAAAGATCGGAAAAGTATCTAAGCAAATATTATAATTTACCATCTTCACCAGCATCAATAAAAGATTCTCTTTCGTACGCTACTTACTTGAATAATTTAGCAGTTAATTTTTTTAAAAATAATCAGATTGATTCAGCAGAATATTATTTAAATAAAGTTCTAAAAATCAAAAAGAAAATGCCAGGTCTATACCATCCCTCTTTTGATAGAAATCTGTACTGGCTTACAAATGTAAATATAAGTAAAAATAATCTTATGCTAGCAAAAGCTTACTGCAAAGAGGCAGTTGATAATACATATAGAATATATGGAAAAAACAGCGATAAATATGCAGAAGTCTTAAAACAATATGCTTTTATCAATTTTAAACTTATGGATTATGATTCATCATATGAGAATATTAAAACAGCCTTTAACATCAAAAAAGACTTTATCAGGAATAATTTTTCTTGGTTATCAGAAAAAGAGAAAGCAACTTTCTTAAAAAAAGAAAAATCATTTTTTGAAAATTTATTTAACGCTTCATTCTCATTACATGATAAGATACCGGAAACAACTGATTTAGCCTTTGATTGTAGTCTGATTACCAAATCTTTGTTATTGGAATCTTATTTAGATTTGGAAAATGCCATTTATCAGAAGAATGATAGCACACTTAAGGATTTATATTATGAATTAAAAAAACTGAAAAGCTCAATTATCGCTTTACAAAGTTCATCAAACAAAAATACTTCTTTAATAAATAATTTTACTGCGGTAGCTGACTCTCTTGAGAGAAGGATGGTAAAACAAGTAAAAGAATATACTTTAAAGTCAAAGATATTTGAATACACCTGGAAAGATGTACAAAATGCACTTGCCGAAAATGAAGCTGCCATCGAATATACTTCTTTTTTTAACGAAAAAGATTCTCAAAAATACTATGTTGCACTAGTTATCAGAAAAGGCTTTAAGAATCCAAAATTGGTAAAACTTGCATCTGAAAATGAGACAATGGAACTAATTTCAAAATCTTCTTTCGGAGAATTGTATAAGTCTCTTTGGGAGCCCTCCGATAGTCTTTTAGATGGAGTCAATACAATTTACTATAGCCCAATCGGGTACCTCAATAATTTATCATTTGCAGCACTTTGTAGTAACGGAAGCAAAAAAACTTTGCCATCAAATGATCTAAAAAGAGGTGGAATCTATAAGCAAAAAACAAGGTATATTGATTGCGAATATCTGAGTGAAAGATATACGCTGCATCAGTTGTCCACTACGCGCTATCTGGCAGAGGGTCTTAAATCTTCAAAAATTGAAAACAATTCATTACTTGTTTTTGGGGGTGTAAATTATGATAGTATACCTACGGCAGCAGATAGTTTGGCTGAAATAAAAAACTTTGAGGTTGATGCTACTGCTGACAATGTCATGCGAAATTCAATCACTGCCAAACGCATGGAATACCTTCCTGGAACTAAGACGGAATCGGAAAACCTACAAAAAATTCTCAGAAATAAAAAATGGAAGGTAAAGGCCTATTCCGATGTCAATGCCTCTGAGAATATCTTTAAATCAGAATTGAATTCACAGACAAGTTCAGTATTACATATTGCGACCCACGGCTTTGCCTTTCCTGAACCGGAAGAGAAAAAGAAAAGTTTTTTTGAAGAAGATAAAAGAACTTATCTGGATTCGGACAATCCTATGACGCGCTGCGGTTTGTTCTTCGCAGGTGCAAATAACAGTTGGCTCGGTAATTCAGATACCATGTATGCCAACACAGGGGAGGATGGAATTCTTAGTGCCCTCGAGGTCTCCCAGCTCAATCTTCGTAAGAGCAAACTTGTAGTGCTCTCTGCATGTGAAACAGGACTTGGGAAAATTGAAGGTTCGGAGGGTACCTTCGGACTGAAACGCGGATTCAAAATGGCAGGTGTTGAGCAGATTATCGTATCGCTTTGGTCAGTTCCAGATGTGGAAACAATGGAACTCATGACTATATTTTACAATGATTTAAGTGTCACTTTGAATCCGGTTATCTCTTTTGAAAAAGCCCAGAAAGAAATGCGGAGGAAGTACCCGGAAGAGCCAGAGAAGTGGGCTGGATTTGTATTGGTACGATAAAAGATAATTAAATATACAGCTAATAATATCTTATTAAATATGAAAAATAAAATATTAATAATCTTCTTTCTTTTGCTACACTTATACCTTACAGCGCAAAAAAATAATAATCTATCCAGATTTAGTATCAAAGAACTGGACAGTCTAAGCATAATTCAAAATAAACCTGAAATTCAGTTAAATTATGTCTTGGAAATGGTTAAAAAAGGCAAGAGACAGATGAATAACTACGATACTGCTTTTGCAAAAATACTATTTAAGACGGGTGAAATTTATCAGCAATTGAGAGATTGGAAGAATGCAAAATACTATTTAGAGAAGGCAATTGCCATCTGGTCAGTAAAAATGCCTTTAAACATTTATTATGCGAATAGTTTGATTGGTCTTGCAAATGTAAATTATGAAATGGGTGACTTTAGTATGGTAGAGCACTTTTACAAAAAAGCTATTGAAATTTTTAAAATAGTAGCTGGAGAGGAACATCCAGATTACGCAATGTGTCTTAATTATTTAGGTACTTTTTACTTTGATAGAGGTGATTATCAAGCTGCTGAAGAATATTTCATACCTGCTCTTAAAATAAGAAAGATCGTCTTTGGTGAGGAGCATCAGTTTACAGCACGTAGTTTAAGTAATCTGGGAAAGTTGTATTCAATTAAAGGTGATTTTAAATCTGCTGAGCAATATATTAAACAAGCTTTAGAAATCAGAAAAAAAGTATTGGGTGAAAATCATCCCACTTATGCAATCAGTTTAAATGATCTAGGAGGTTTGTACCTAGACAAAGGAGACTATAAATTTGCTGAGCAGTATATTAAACAAGCTCTAGAAATCAGAAAAAAAGTATTGGGTGAAAATCATCCTTCTTACGCAAGCAGTTTGAATAATCTTGGAGTGTTATATCGCAACATTGACAATTACACAACTTCTGAGTATTACTACAAGCAAGCTCTAGAAATCAGAAAAAAAGTATTGGGGAAAGATCATCCAGACTATGCAATGAGTTTACTTAACCTTGGAATTGTGTATGCAGATCTTAATAATTTCGAAGCTGCAGAGCTTAATTTCAAAGAGGCTCTCAGGATAATTAAAAAAAATATGGGTGAAGATCATCCAAATTATTCAAATTGTTTGAGCAACCTCGGAGTTTTACTTTCAAAAAAAAAGGATTATACGTCAGCTGAGTATTATTTCAAAAAATCATTGCTTATCAATAAGAAAACAGTGGGTGAAGAGCATCCTGAATACGCCATGAATTTAATCAATATTGGTAATTTGTTTTACGATAAGGGGGAATACAAATCCGCTGAGCCTTATTATTTAAAAGCTCTTGAAATTAATAAGTTAGTTCTGGGCGAGGATCATCCAATTTACGACATGAGTTTGATAAATCTAGGATTACTTTATGTTGAATTAGTCGATTTCAAAGCATCAGAGGTTTATTTTAATAGAAGTTTAACTACTAAAAAAAATAACCTCTCTTCTATGTTTTCCTGGTTGTCAGAAAAAGGTAAAGTAGCCTATTGGCAACAAGAAAATAGCTATTATGAAGATTTGAATAGTATTGCAGCTAAGGCTAGCTTTTACCCGAAGATTGCAGAATTAAGCTATAATTGCAATCTTATTGCTAAAGGATTATTATTGGAAACCTCCAAAGAGTTGGAAGATGCTATTATTAATCAGAAAGATAGTACTACGCTAAAGGTATATGAAGAGTTAAAATCACTAAAAAAACTAATAATCAACCTAGTTTCTACGGGATCAGACAAAGCAGATATTATTCAAAAATATGAAAATGAAGCAGATTCTTTGGATAAAATTCTTGTCAGCAGAGTTGGTGAATATGCGGAATCCAAGCTAAAATTCAAGATTACATGGAAAGATGTCCAAAATACACTTAATGATAATGAAGTTGCCATTGAGTTTGCCAGATATATAAACGAAAAAGATTCCCAGAATTACTATATGGCTTTGGTCTTACGCAAAGATTATGAATATCCAAAATTGGTAAAACTAGGATCCGAAAAAGAAATTGAAGCTATTTCTGCTGCCTCCGGCTTTTCAGAATTATACAAACTCATCTGGGAACCGATTGATAGCCTAATGGATAGTATAAAAACAGTCTATTATAGTCCTGTAGCCTATTTGAATAATATTTCTTTCGTGGCTTTGTGCGGAATAGGCTCGGAAGAAGTTGTTTCTTCTACGGATAACAGAAGAGGAAACATAACTAAAAATAAAACAAAAACTAAAGATTGCACTTATCTATCCGACAGATTTACCCTGCATCGTTTATCTACCACCCGATATCTAGCAGAAGGTTTAAAAGAAACAAAAGTTGAAAATTCCATCATTGTTATGGGAGGGGTAAATTATGATAACATTCCTATTATTAAAGACAGTATAATAGAACCAAATTCAGAAGACCTGGCTATGACAGAAAACATAAGTCGTAGTTCAGTTAGGTTAAGTAAATTGGAATATTTACCAGGGACAAAACAAGAAATAGAAAACCTGCAGCAAATCTTAGGTAATAAAAAGTGGCTGGTCAAGACTTATTCTGATAATAATGCCTCTGAAAATAATTTTAAATCAGAATTAAATTACAGAAACTGTTCAGTTTTGCACATTGCTACACATGGCTTTGCCTTTACGGACTTGTTCGTGAAAAATAAAAGTCAATTTGAAGATGACTACAGACCATATCGTGACTCAGATAATCCAATGGCTCGTTGCGGTTTATTGCTTGCAGGGGCAAACAACAGTTGGCTGGGTAATGCTGATACCATGTTATCCAAAACAGGAGAGGATGGCATCCTAAGTGCCCTCGAAGTCTCTCAACTCAATCTCCGCAAAACTAAGCTAGTTGTACTCTCTGCCTGTGAAACTGGCCTTGGAAAAATAGATGGTTCTGAAGGTACCTTCGGACTGAAAAGAGCTTTCAAAATGGCAGGCGTGGAACAAATTATCGTATCACTTTGGTCGGTTCCCGACAGGGAAACAACAGAGTTGATGACTTTGTTTTACAATGATTTAAGTGTCACTTTGAGCCCAGTCAGATCTTTCGAAAAAGCACAAAAAGAAATGCGAGAAAAGTACCCTTCCGAGCCAGAAAAATGGGCTGGTTTTGTATTGGTCCGGTAAAATGAATATGAAATTGTTACTTAAAATAAAAAATTTGAGGAGAAACTTAGTTAAGGTATTACTTTTCTATATAGCATTTCATGTCATCTATTTATGTTTGAAATTATTATTTAGTACTTCCTATTTACAGTTATTCACTGTCAAAGAAATGAGTGGTTACGATTTTACATTTAATGATTTGTATTACAGGATAGTAGCTTCAGAAAATTTTGAAGGTGCGAAAAATTTTAGAAAGGAAAAATCTTGTATTCTAATAAATACCGGTACACTTGATCGGCATGAATTTAGAGTTCAATTAGCTGCTTTATTGATAAAGTTAGAATCATTTTATCCAAAGATTATTGCTATTGATCATGAATTTAGAAAAGATAGTCTAATACCTGGTTCAGATGTTTTACTGTCCTCTTTATCTTTTTTTGACAATGTCATTTATGCATTTGATCCTTATGCGCAATCACTTTTGGAATTACCTGGTATTAAGGGCTCAGTTATTTTGCCAAATCAAAATAGCATTCGTTATTATTCTTCAGATACGATTAGTTTTGCCTACCAAATTACCCGTTTATACAAACAAAAAAAAATAAGTTTAAAACTTCCCCAAGATTCTTTTGCAATACATTATTCAAGTTATGATATTGGTTTTGTAAATTGGAGAGATGAGTTGAATCCCTTGTATGATATTAACTTTAAGGCTGTAGAAGCCATAGATGTATTACAGGATTTAGATACTTCTCAAATGCAAAAATTGAAAAATTTAATGTATGGTAAAATAATCATTTTAGGTCATTTGGGTAATCCTCATATGTATCATAAATTTGATGTTGAAGACAAATTTAAAGCACCTACAGACCCTCTTCATATTTCAGATCGTGAGAGAATTTTAGCAGGCCCTGTTATTCATGCCAACGCCGTTGAGAATCTATTAGATCCAGAAAATATGTTTTATGAGTGTAGGGGATTTTGGTTTGATTTGCTTCAACAGTTTTTTTATTTGCTTTACATCTCTTTTTCTTTATTCTACAGGCTAGATAATTTGAGAAAAAAATTGGTTTTAGGTATTTTATCTTTAATGAGTATTATTTTTGTATTGTACCTAATGGAATTTAATATATATTTGACAATGGGAACAACTTTGTTGCAATTACTTGTAATTGAAGAAATTAGTGAAATGTTTGAACCGTATTATCTAAAATTGGAAAAATATTATTTTAAATATGACATTAAGGGTGATTAAACTAACTTTATTATGTTTCGTGTTATTTTCATTTTCAACAATAACTATCGACGCACAAAATATAGTAGTCAAAGTAAAATATGGCTCTCTAAAATTAGCCAATAAGACATTTAATGAGAATATGCCTGCTTTCAACATTTCTGATAAAGATAGTATTTATTTATCGAAAGGAACTTTGGTTCTCGCACGTTTGGATGTCATAGTAATTGAATTGAAAGATAAATTGATTTACACTGGATTGGAAATAAGAAAGCTTATAGAAAATAAGAAAAAGTCGAATACGGGGGGGATTGCTACAATTGCATTTAAAGAACCCATTCAAAGAAATTATTCTTACATTAAAGGCTCTGCCACAAGAGGTTTTGAATCAAGTCCATTGCCTTTTTTTTATCCTTATGATAGCTTATCAGTTGCTGATGAAAAAATTAGATTCTTTTTGGGAAATAGTGAGGCAACCTTAAAAAATCAAGTAACTATAAAAAATCTGAGTTCAGGGGAGGTTAAGTACATTCAGACAGTTCAAAATAATAGTTTTGAATTAAAGGATTTGAAAGAAGGAACTTATGAATGGTCCTATACATTAGTTCAAAAAAAGCAAGGAAAAGTTGAAGAGTTAGATTTTCTCAATATTTTTTATGTTCCTACTGATCATATGAGAAATGAACAAATTAAAAAAGTTAATTTATTTCTGAAAAGTATTAAGGAATTTTCTACACCTATGCAAATAAAATTAGCGGAAGATTTTATTGAAGAATATAGATTTTATTTACCAATATATTTAATTCGATTATAAAAAAAAGGGCAATACTGCCCTTTTTTTTATGCTACCTTAAAACAATTACTTTGTAATTCCTTCAAGTGTTTTAGAAATTTTTACACCTGGAAGCTTGATGGGAGCACCAATTTCAGCCATAAAGCTACCTTGTACCTCACCTTTTTTGTAAGTAGTGAATCCAATTCTGTAAAGACCTACAGTTAATGCTTTCAATGGATTGCTCACCTCGCTTGTAATTCTCATTAATGAATTGTATTTGCTTCCAGAAGGTTGAGCTGGCATTTCACCAGAATCGTCATTTTGGTCAATAACATTCCATTTGGCAGAAGCGCCCTTGCTTTTTACCATATCCATAGATACTACACCTTCAGCTTTTTCTAAAGAGATCCAAGTATCAAAGAAATTAGTTTTGTCGGCACTGTTGGCTTTGAATTCTTCAGAAACGATGTCTTTTTCCGTTGGAGCCATTTTTTCAGGTACCGGAGAAATCATTCTTACTCCAATTTCTGGAGCTACTGCAGGAATCCAAACGTACAGATAATAATATTTTTTACCATCTTTCACTTCGTCTGGAGCTGTACCAGGCTTAACATATCCATAATACATCATGTTGTCTGTGTAAGGAATTCTGATTTCTTTACCAGCAAGTGACTTTTTTCCCATGTCAGCACCAAATTTGTCTAGTTTTTGGGCTTGCGTTTGCGTTGCAATCATAATAAAACTGCAAAGACAAAGTGTCGAAATAAATTTTTTCATTTTAAAAAGTTAGTTTGATTAATAATGTTGAATATCTCAACGAATAACGTTGTGAAATTAAACATTTTTAATAGCTTGTACAATTTAATGGAAATAAAATATGTACTTAGATTATAAGATATTTTTATACTGATTTATTTGCGGTTCTTCTCAACCAGTTGGGAACTACAATCATTCCAAAAAACAGATACAGGTAATAAGTGAAACTTCTCCAAAATACTGTCAGAATCAACAATAAGGTTCCGTCAGAAGGTATGTAATCTTTGTGGAAAATCATAAATGCAGACTCTGCAACACCAGATCCGCCGGGGGTGGGTGTAATTGCTGTGATAATCCACATGGATAACTGACGGGCGAAGATGAAAATTTGTTGAATCCCGGCGTTCCAATCCATGGTAGATTGCATGAAATCATTATAGTGGTTCAGTACCAGTGGGTCGGTTGAATGAGATACAAATCCTAAAATAAGACAGATTAAAATAAGGAATTTGGAAGACCAGGCTCCAAAAGTGCATAAAAAACTAACCAAATGAAAGGTGAATTTCTTGTTTTTTAATTCAGATGATGTAACGTACATTTCATCAGCCATTTTTTCAGCGCCGGTTCTAAATCTTTTAAGAAGGCTGAAACCAGTAAACCAAAACAATAATTTTTTGACGGGTTGAGGACTTATAAATACACCATAAAAAAATAAACCACCATAGCATAGCATAAAAAGATAGGCAAAGAAAAATATTTTACCATAAACTGTCTGTGAAATCAGTGCAGTCAAATCGCTGGCACCTGGTTGAACCATTAAAGCCCCAAATGCCAAAAAAAGAATTAAAATACTCGATAAAAAAAATAAGGTGTCCAGTATAACGGTGTACATGACAATCATAGTAGTTCTCCCGGCCGGCAATTTATCCTGAGATAAAGCAAACAAAGCTACTGCAGATCCGCCCACACTGGTAGGTGTCACGGCAGAACTGAATTCCCAAACCATAATCAGCTCAAAGCATTTCTTCCAGCTAAAAAATCCATTGGTAACATATCGCAACCTGGCCATATAGGACAAATGACGTGTAATTGAGAAAATAACAGCCATGCCCAACCAAAAGTACACCTGAGAAGTCCATTCTATTTTTGCAAATTCAGACCATTTGAATTCTTTTACAAACATATAAACTACAATTCCCAAGCCCAACAAAATTGCCAGCGCAATACGACCGGGACTTATGGATTTCATTGCTTCTTGATACTCTGCAGGTTGATTTTTTTCGGGCATATTTGGAATTTATTCAATGAAATTCGAGGACAGTTCTGATATATAATTCAGATTGGGTAAAAGTACAAAAGAATTTAGTTCGGTCGGATCTTCTTTCAGGAATATTTGTTCCTGTTGTAATAAATCCAACACAGCCAAAAATAAAAATATGGCCTCTAGTCTGTTCTGTGCCTTCTCTAATAAACTTATGGCTGACATTTTACCAAATTTAAAAACAAATGCCACTATATCTTTTGCCTTTTGCTCAACTGTGTAGTCATACTTGAGAATCTGGTGTGAGATTTGTTCTTCTCTTTGTTGAAATTTTTGAACCAGTTGGTGGTAGGTTTTCAGTAATTTATAAAGATTTAAATTTTCTAGTTCTGCATCAGCTAAAGCTTGATTCGAAATTTGTTGCAATTCCATGGACAAGTTACCTCTTTTGTGTTTTTGAAGTCGCTCGCTTTCCAGAGCATCCAATGCTTCACAAAGTGATTTATAGTTTTTGTACTCTAAAATTTTTTGAACCAATTCTTGTCTCGGATCAATTTCATTGCCTTCTTCGTCTATTTCCTTTCTTGGAATGAGCAATTTGGCCTTGATGCGCATTAAGGTTGCAGCTACCAAAACAAAGTCACTTGCTACGTCGATATTGAGCATTTCCAATTGCCTGATGTAGGATAAAAAATCGTTGGTTAGTTGTGCTATGGGTATATCATATATATCGAGTTCATCCCGCTCAATAAAAAAAAGTAATAGGTCAAAAGGCCCTTCAAAATGTGGTAATTTGATTGTATAGGTCAAAATCTGTGAAGTTTTCTTATTTTTGGTTTGTAAATTTATGAAGTAATCAGCTAGATTTGATCAAATATAGTACAAAGCTTATAAAGAATGAGTGAAAAAAATCTGAGTTCAATTCCCCTTGATTTGCAAAAATTACCCAAACACATAGCTATCATAATGGATGGCAATGGGCGCTGGGCAAAGGATAAGGGAAAAGATCGTGTATTTGGGCATCAAAATGGAGTTCAATCGGTAAGAGAAATAACAGAGACAGCAGCTGAACTGGGAATACAGTACCTGACCCTTTATGCTTTCTCGACAGAAAATTGGAACCGTCCGGATGAAGAAGTAAATGCTTTGATGTCTCTGTTGGTTCATACCATTCAGGAGGAATTGCCTACCTTGAAAAAAAATCAGATTAAATTACAGGCAATCGGGGCTATTGATCAATTGCCAAAGGAAACACAATCGGGCCTTAATCAGGCTATTGCAGAGACTGCCTCTCACAATAGAATGACACTGGTTCTGGCATTAAGCTACAGTGCCAAATGGGAGATTGTTGAAGCTACCAAAAAAATAGCCAAAGAGGTGCAAAGTGGTTTAGTTCAGATTGAAGATATTAATGAAAGTCTCATAGCCCAATATCTGACCACTTCAGGTATTCCAGATCCAGAGCTTCTGATACGCACAAGCGGTGAAACGAGAATCAGTAATTTTTTGTTGTGGCAAATTGCATACGCCGAACTTTACTTTACGCAAGTGTTTTGGCCTGATTTTAGAAAGAAAGATTTATTCGAAGCCTTGTTGAGTTACCAAAGAAGAGAAAGAAGATTTGGTAAAACAGGGGATCAGATTAAAAATGAGAACTATTAGAATACAGTCGCAAGACTATGAGATTTAATTTGTAAGTTTGCATTTGAAATGAGTTATGCTTTCAATTCACCTTTTACCCTTTAGCATGTTTCGTACTTTAAGTTTTTGTTTTTGCACCTTTCTTATTTTATTTTTTGCTCAGACGCTCCGAGCACAAAATATTAATTCAGATAGTTCAGCTCCTATACAAATCATTGACTATGACAATCCGGTAGAATATGAAATAGCCTCCGTTGATGTGAAAGGTTTTGAATATACCGATCCAGCCGCTATTGTTTCAGTTTGTGGCTTAAAAGTAGGCGATAAGATCAAACTACCTGGAGATGATTTTGGAAAAGCCATCAGAAAATTATGGAAACAGGGGCTGTTCATTGATGTCCAGATACAGCTGACTAAAACTATTGGTTCCATGGTTTATCTAGAAATTTTAGTCAAAGAGTACCCTAGATATTCACGACATTCTTATCGTGGGATTAATAAAGGTGTTCATGATGATTTGAATACTGCGATTAATCCGTATCTGGTAAAAGGAAAAGCTGCCACAGAAACTATGAAGCTAAATGCAATCAGAGAAATAAAATCTTTTTATGCAGATAAGGGCTTTCCAGATTGTAGCGTTCAAATTACTGAAGAAGAGGATGATGTTCTGAAAAATAGCGTTCGGTGGATTTTTAATGTAAATAAAGGTAAAAGAATTAGAATAGAGGATATAGTATTTACCGGTAATACAGCTGTAAAATCTGCTAAGCTGAGAGCGATAATGAAGGAAACTAAAAAGAAAAGATTTCCCATGGGTATTTTTAAACCATCCAAATTTATCGAGATGGATTATAAAAATGATAAGGATAATATCCTTGCCCATTATAACAATATTGGAAGAAGAGATGCCAGAATTCTGAAAGATACCGTTTATATCAAGGAAACTGCTTTGGCTAATGGAAAAACAAAAAAGGGAATATTTGTTGAAATTAATCTGGAAGAAGGAAATCAATATTATTTTGGTGATGTTAGTTTTAGAGGAAATACGACCTATCCCACTTCAGTGTTAAAGGAAATACTGGGAATAAAAAGAGGTGATAAATACAATCAGGAATTATTACAATCCAGATTGAGCTTTGATAAAAATGGAAGAGATATATCCAGTTTGTACATGGACAATGGGTATCTTTTCTTTCAGGCAAACCCCGTGGAAAAAGGTGTGGTCAATGACACTGTAAATATTGAAATCAGAATACAGGAAGGGCCTATCGCCTTGATTGATAAGGTTATTATAAAAGGTAATGACAGAACGCATGAACATGTAATCAGAAGAGAACTCAGAACCTTACCTGGGGATAAATTCAGTCGTTCTGACATCATCAGATCCCAGAGACAATTGATGGCCCTGAATTATTTCAATCCGGAAACAATGGGAATCAACACTCCTGTGAATCCGCAAAGAGGAACGGTAGATATTGAATACACTGTAGATGAAAGACCTTCAGATCAGTTGGAATTATCTGCGGGCTGGGGTGGATTGGGATCTGGATTAATTGGAACATTAGGGGTCACCTTTAATAATTTTTCATTACGCAATTTGTTTAAGTCTGAAACCTGGAACCCTCTTCCCCAAGGTGACGGTCAAAAATTAAGTTTGAGAATACAGACCAATGGAAGGTTTTATCAGTCATACAATTTTTCTTTTTCTGAACCTTGGTTGGGAGGTAAAAAACCCAATTCTTTTTCAGTAAGTGCTTATCATTCAAGATTCAATAATGGACAAATTCCAGAGAGTAGTAATTACCAACAACTGGCCATAACAGGTGTAAATATTGGTTTAGGTACCAGATTGCAATGGCCGGATGATTATTTTACTTACTCTGCCTCACTCGAGTACCAAAATATGGATTTACTTAGAAGGTTTGATTTCGCTATCCCTACAGGTAATTTTCACGATTTGGCCATAAGACAGGTGATTTCTCGTTCTTCCATATTAAATCCAATATTTCCAACTGAGGGTTCTAATATTTCATTGTCGTTAAAACTTACATTGCCATACTCTTTATTTAACGGTGTTAATTATGAGGATCCAGACCTTTCAACAAAGGATAGATTTCAATTTGTAGAATACCATAAATGGGATTTTGAAGCGACCTGGTATACTACCATTATTAAAAATTTAGTTTTGAAATTGGATGCCAAAATGGGTTTTATTGGGATGTATAATCAGAAAGTTGGATTATCACCTTTTGGTAGATATGAATTAGGTGGAGATGGATTATCTAATTTTGTTGGGTTACAGGGTAAGGATATTGTTTCCTTGAGAGGGTATAAGGATCCTGTTAATGATGTTTCAGAAGCGAACAGACAAGGAGCAGCAATCTATAACAAGTTTACTTTAGAATTGAGATATCTTATTTCGCCTAACCCCAATGCTACTATTTATGCTTTGGCATTTTTACAGGGTGGAAACGCATGGTCTGACTTCAAATCTTATAATCCATTTCAGTTAAAAAGATCTGCAGGGCTTGGGCTAAGGGTTTTCCTACCAATGTTTGGAACCCTCGGATTTGATTATGGAATTGGGTTCGATAAAAACTTGCCTGTTGGTACAAGTTTATTTGATTATGGTGCTTTTAATATTGTTTTAGGCTTTGAACCTAAATAAACCACATATTGTAATTTTAAAAAAAATAAATAGTTTTGCAATCTTTATAATTATTCACTAAAAACTTAAATGCTTGGCTAAGAACTTTAGAAATCCGAATTCAGACAGAAGAGTTGACGAATTTGCAAGTCAATTCAGAATTAATGAAATGATAAGAGCGCAGGAAGTGCGTTTGGTTGGTGACAATTTCGACGAAATCAGTGAGTTGGTAGGGAAGGAGATAGAAACAGGAGTTTTTCATATTCGTTGGGTATTAGATATTGCTCAAAGAATGAACATGGACCTTGTAGAGATTTCACCCAATGCCAACCCACCCGTTTGTAGAATCATTGAGTTTAAAAAATTTCTGTACGAAAGAAAAAGAAAAGAAAAGGAGCAAAAGGCCAAGCAGGTAAAAGTTGTGATTAAAGAAATTCGATTTGGTCCGAATACAGATGACCATGACTTCGAGTTTAAATTAAAACATGCCATTGGATTTTTAGAGGAAGGAGCAAAGGTAAAAGCCTATGTTCAATTCAAAGGTCGGGCGATTGTATTTAATGACAGGGGAAAAGAATTGTTAGACCGATTTTTAAAATCTCTTGAGAATTATGGTGTAGCGGAGTATAATCCTAAAATGGAAGAAAGAAGAATGCACGTTACAATAGCTCCAAAAAAGGGTATTCCCAAAAAGAAAAAGGAAGAATAATATAACATGGCAAAGTCAAAGTCAACATCTTCTCCAACTGCCTCGCATAATATTCTTGTTAAAGACGCTATCGTAGATGGTAATGTGAGCTCGCTCTTTGATATTCGTGTAGACGGAATCATTAATGGGAATTTGATTTGTAAATCTAAACTCGTATTAGGTGCTTTGGGTAAGATTTATGGAAATGTTGATTGTCAGAATGCTATCGTAGAAGGAGAAATTACGGGAAACCTCACTGTGCAACAGATGTTGGATATCAGAAAAACTGCTCATATAGAAGGAGATATAGAATCTTCTAAATTAATTGTTGAAGAAGGTGCTTTTTTCTTGGGAAAATGCAAGATGATTCCTCATGTCTGATAAAATTAAGGAAAAGAAATACACCAAGGATTATCAAAAATATCTTGTTTTTTCTGCTTTAGGTTTTCAAATGGCTTTTATTATAGGCGCATTGACCTCCTTGGGCTACTATATGGATGAATGGCTTTCGACCCGACCCATTTTTTTGGTAGTTTTGTCATTAACATCCGTTTTTTTAGCTATCTACTTTATGATGAAAAAAGTAATTAATATGGAGCAACAATATAAAAAAGAGCAAAATAATGATTGCTAAACTCACGCTTGGCTTTTGCTCTGTTTGGCTCTTTGCTTATTTGCTTTTGCAAGCGACGCAAGAGTTTGGATTTACTGATTCATACTCTATTCAGGTATTTTACGGGAGCCATTTGTTTTTTTCTATTGTTGTGATGATCTTTGTGCGAATAGGCTTCATTTCTTTGAAATCTCAAAAACTGGAACGTTTTAGCCAGTATTTTCTTTTAATGACTACATTGAAATTGCTGTGTTCTGCATTTTTTGCTTTGATTATCACGCAAATTTTAAAGGATACGAATCATTATTATATGATTGCTTTTTTGATTAATTATTTGTTATACACGATATTAGAGGTTTATTTACTTATTCATTTCGTAAAAGAGAAACAAGATTATGATGTATCAGGTGAAAATAAATCAGAATCAGCCCAAGTTGGTTGATAGTCTAGATATTAATTGGGATATTGTTCCTGTAGGTACGGATCGATTTCATATCATTAAAGATCAACGTTCTTATGAAGCTGTCATTGTTTCTTCAGATTTTGTAAATAAAACATTTGATATTCGAATAGGAACCATAGTTCATCACATTGAGCTGAAAGACCAATTTGATTTATTGGCTGAGAAGCTGGGTTTAGGGGCATCTGCACAGAAAAAATTAAATCAGATCAAGGCTCCGATGCCAGGTATGGTTTTAGATGTTTTGGTAAAGGAAGGGCAGGAAGTTAGCAAAGGGCAATCTGTTCTTATATTAGAAGCTATGAAAATGGAAAATGTTATCAAAGCTTCAGATGATGCCGTTGTTAAAACTGTCAAAGTAATAAAGGGCAACCCAGTAGAAAAAAATCAGATCCTGATAGAGTTTCAATGATTTGCTATAATTTGAACAATCGCCTCAGCCCATTGATTCGATTGATTTAAACTTTCGACCAGTTGAAGGTGTTCTCCGCCGATTTTTTCAAACTCTTCAGCATATTCTTCTGATATTTCAATTGTTGTTTCCAGACAATCTGCCACAAAAGCAGGGCAGAACACGAGGATATTTTTGTCACCAGCAGCTCTTCTTTTCTTTAAGACATCACTGGTATAAGGTTCAAGCCAAGGATCTCTTCCCAATCGGGATTGATAACAAATTGTATAATTTTCTTCAGGTATTTCCAGTTTATGGGCTATTGCCTGAGCTGTAGCGAAACATTGTGCTGAGTAACAAAAATAATTTTTATCAGAGATTTGTTTGCAGCAATCCTCATTTTGAAAACAGTGGCTTTGCGTATCAGATTTTCTGAGTTGTCTTTTAGGCAATCCATGGAAACTAAACAAAACATGGTCGTAGCTTTTCCAATCATGTTGCTTGCCATTTTTAACAAAACAATCAATAAAGGGCTGGTCCTGGAAATAGGAATTGATAAAGTTTAATTTGGGAATAATGAATTTGTTTTTAAAATATGCCATCACTTCCTCATGAACAGAACCTGTTGTTGCTGAGGCATACTGCGGAAATAAAGGGAAAATTGTAATTTCTTTAGCTCCAAATGCAATTAATTCATCAAGAGCAGAGCTGATTGAAGGATTCTGATAGCGCATCCCAATTTTTACCAGGGTATTATGATCATACAGATGCTGTACTTTTTTCTCCAGGGCAAATCCATGAAATTTGATAGGTGATCCTGATTCAGTCCATAATTTTTTATAAGCCTGGGCAGATTTGCCAGAGCGAAAGGGAGCGATAATGCCTTTTACTAACAACAATCGGGCTAAGTAGGGAATGTCAATCACTCTTGCATCCATCAAAAACTGACTCAAATATCTGTGCACGGCAGAATAAGTGGGCTGATCAGGGGTGCCCAGGTTTACTAGTAAAATACCTTTTTTATCTTCTGCAATCATCTTTTTCTTTTTAGGAACAATTCTTTTGAGATTAGGTTTAAAGTCCTTCTGCTGCTTTCAGTAACTTTAATTTTAATTCCTCTGTTTTTTCAAATTCTTCCAGGATATATTGTTTTGGAAGTTCTTCTCTTCTTTCCTTAATTTCCTTTTGCAGAGAGGCAAGGGAAGAAAAATCCTTTTTTGAAACTTTTTGAATGAGTTGACTTGGATAGATATAAGAGGGGTTTGCAAATTGGACATTCGGATTGGTCATTATTTTTTCAATGATACGGGTGATTTGATCTCCGATAAAATATCCCTCACTGTATACTGGGTCGTTCATGGTTTGTCTTAGTAATATTTCTGCAATTGTTTCCTGACTTTGAATGTTACAGGTGATTAAAAACTGATTTACAAATCTGAGTTTCTGAACATTTTCATGTGGAAATTCCTGCAAAAAAGCCAGATTTTCCTCTGTGCTGCCACTTTTAAATTGCACCCAGATGGTTTCTGAAAATTCCATCGACCCTTTAATGTATTCAAATTTTGATCCATTGTGGTAACAATAGGGCAACTGATTTACGGAGAGCGGGCGTTCGATATCCATGTCTGCATCTAATTCCAATGTTTCCCTGTAGTCGTTAAAGCCAATATGGTGCGTTCTGAGCATATATAAGCCTGCAGGTGCTTCAATTGTCCATATTTGATTGGAAGAATTAAAACTGGCAATATAGCTGGAGCCAAATTTTGAAACACCTTCATCGAAAGAGTAAAGGATGAGTTCTACTTTTATTTCTTCCAATGATTTTTCATAGAATTTTGCCTGCTCAATTCTTTCATTATCTGGTATAAGTTTGAGTCTTACCTGATAATTTTGAGCGAAGATTGAAAGGGGAAGAATCAACAAAACAAACAACACTGACAAAATGACATTAAAAAACCTTAAGTAAATGACATTTTGGCGTATTTTATTTTGAGTAGAATTTTCTTTTAATGTATTGATATACAATGTATTATTTGTTTTTGTTGAAAAAAAATCAAAAAATATATTTCTAGGCATAAGGATTGAAAAGAGATTATAGTATTATGAAATAAAAATAATTAATTAATAACTAAAAACTCAGAATTTATGAAAACAATGGTGAAAAGAAATGTATTTCCCACTTTTTTGGATGAAATTTTTAATGAACCTTTTTTAAGAAATGCGCTCCCTGCCTCACATATGATCAGCAAAGGACAGGTTCCTGCATTGAATTTGAAGGAAAATGACTTTCAGTTTACAATTGAAATGGCTGTACCTGGAATGAAAAAGTCTGATTTTAAGATTGAAGTAGAAGATCAAATTCTTACCATCAGTTCAGTGAAAAATGAAGAGCAGGAGCAAGAACAGGCAAACTGGAAAAGAAAGGAATTTGGATTCTACAGTTTTAAAAGAAACTTTGAATTACCTGAAGATGCTGTGTTTTTGGAACAGATCAGTGCACAATATGAAGATGGGGTTTTAAGGGTAAATGTTCCCAAAAAATCTAAAGAGGAGAAAGTGAAAAAGGTAATTGAAGTGGGTGTAGTGTAAAAAAGGGGCTATTGCCCCTTTTTTTATCTTTTTTTTATCTGAATCTGTACAAAATTTTTTTGTACATCTTTTGAAGTATAAAAGATATCTTTCTCCATATCCCAAATTGTTTTTTGTCTATCAAAGATGGAAAATATCCATTCAAACTACCTTGTGTGGCAAGAATAAGAGTAGACCACCAAATATCTATTGCCCCTTTTTTTGCTAGCTGATTGTGATACCAATCAATTGGATAGTCGCATTTGTTTTGATAAATTTCCTCACAGATTTTCGTTGCAGCAAGTAAATCAATAAGATATGCCCCTGCAAAACGGCCTTCTTTTTTTTGATACAATATATCAGTAGCATTTTTTTCGCTGGATAAAACATATTTTAAATTGGAATCCTCTAAACTAATTATCATATTCTTCATTTTCCTCCTGTCAATTTCTAAAAGAATTAATTTCAACTTTTCATCGAACTTTGCATCCAACATGATATCATCTTCTAAAATCAAAGCTAAGGGGACTTCATTTTCTATCATCTTTTCATAACTTATGATATGTTTGTATGCACAAGAACTGGCTCTGTTCAATGGGCTTAATTCTCCGGTGAAATACTTTTTTTCAATCTGTTCACTCATCTCACTTAAATCACCCTGGATAATGAATTCAAATTCCAGTTGTTTATCAAACAATTGTAGATCCATATGCTTTTTTCTTTCAAAAGCAGTGCTCAAATGAATGATATAAGTTTTACAAACTTTGGAGGGCATGGAGTAATTGCTTTGATTCTTTTTCCCAAATCCACTCTTTTTTGGCTGCTTTGCAATTCAATTGAAGTTGTCGGTATGTAGTGGGATTGTTTTTGATATGTAAAATTGAATCTGAGATTGTTTTTCTTTCCAAATCAGGAATAAGTACTGACACCTCATACAGCGAATTGTGGTACTGATATTCGGGGAAAGACATATTTACTGAGGGAATTTCAGATTGAACGTAATCAAAAAACTTGTTTGCTAAAGAATAATAATAATTTAATCCCTGGTTTCTAAGTAAATTTATTCCTAAATCCGCTTTAGCCGTAAGTAGTTTTAAATTATCAGGACTTTGAAATCCATGAAATATTACAGATTTGTCTAATGATAATTCTTCAACCATTTTTCTAAGTTGTTGAGAAAGATCCCCTTCGCCAATCAACCAAAGTTGAATATTGTGATGTTGCAGTTCAACCATAGCCTCCAGCATTTCCTCCAAACCTCTTGCTTCGTTCAGCATTCCCTGGTAAATTAAAATAAAAGGTGCCTGGGGTCCTTTCTCTTCTGATACAGGATGAGCAAGGGCAAAGGGTAGATTCCGAACTACAAAAAATTTTTTGTGATAGAGACTGGATAATTGCTTGGCGAGTTCATTCCCAACAGTGATACACAATGAGGCTTTAGGAATGCTAATTTTAGCTATGAAAGTCCATATTTTCCTTGTTAAAGGTCTGTTCGTAAGTTCTGGCAGCTCAGTAAAATATTCGTGAGCATCATAAACTAATTTTTTTCCAGAAAGAATGGAGGAAACTGAGCCCGCTAACAATGTATCGAGGTCGACGGAGTAAATGATATTGTATTTTCTAAAATGAAATAGTAATAAAAAAAGAAGGCGAAAATTAAACTCCAGATAAAATAATTTTCCTTTTTTAAAAAAACAGTGAAATCTAAATAGTTTGTAATTTCTTTTAGGAAGATCATTCCCATTCAGTTTTCTTCCAACAAGACAAACTTCATATCCAGCTTCTTCCAAGCTTGAACAAATTCTGTGCATCCTTTGGTCGAATTGCAAATCATTCGTTACGGTACAAACTATTTTCAGGGATTTAGACATTTTCATACCTTAGTAAAAGATAAGAATCATGCATCTGTGTATAGTTTGTCTGTTCGCCATCTTAAATAAAAAGTCAGATTATTTGGTAAAGGAGGCTGATACAACCAACTCTTTTGAACCGGGTTGATACAGATAAAATCCTTCGCCAGACTTTGCGCCTAATTTACCTGCCATAACCATATTCACCAGAAGCGGGCATGGTGCAT
This sequence comes from uncultured Saprospiraceae bacterium, assembly GCA_964574485.1. GTDB lineage: Bacteria > Bacteroidota > Bacteroidia > Chitinophagales > Saprospiraceae > Saprospira. Next base: position 25,578 of record CAZNNX010000011.1, read on the forward strand.
ATTTGGGATTCCCGAATCCTTCATGTAAAACTCTTAATATTGAAAGGCAAACATCCAATCCGATAAAGTCAGCCAGTTGGAGAGGACCCATAGGATGAGCCATTCCCAGTTTCATTACAGTATCAATTTCGTAAACTCCTGCTACCCCTTCAAATAAGCTATAAATAGCTTCGTTGATCATAGGCATAAGTATACGGTTAGCTACAAATCCTGGATAGTCATTTACTTCAACGGGAATTTTTCCAAGTTTAACTGCAAGTTGCATAATTTGCGTGGCAGTCTCATTTGATGTGGCATAACCTCTGATTACTTCAACCAATTTCATTACAGGAACCGGATTCATAAAATGCATTCCGATTACCTTATCCGGCCTTTGGGTTGCTGCGGCCATTTTAGTAATGGATATGGAAGAAGTATTGGTTGCAAGTATACAATGAGCAGGGGCTAGTTGATCCATGTTTTGGAAAATCTTTAGCTTAAGATCTACATTTTCAGTTGCTGCTTCAACAATAAGTTCGGCTTGGGTGCAAGCCAAACCCAAATCAGTAAAGGTTTTTATATTGTTGAGTGTATTCTTCTTATCTTCTTCGCCAATGCTGCCTTTACTGAGCATACGATCCAAGTTTTTCTCAATTGTTATCAAAGCTTTTTCCAAAGCTTTCTCGGAAACATCAACTAAAGAAACTTGATATTGGTTCATGGCAAATACATGGGCAATTCCATTTCCCATTGTTCCTGCACCGATCACTACTATATTTTTCATCTGTATAAATTATTGCAATTGTCTAAATTGATTTCAGTATCTTAGCTCAAAGATATATTTTTGAAGTGAAAAATGTAAGTTGAATTTAATTTTTACCCTGCCTTTTTTCCATGTATTTTTTTTGTTCCGATTTTCATTTAGGTAGCCCACACATACAAGATTCTTCTGCGAGAAGCAGAGAGGATAAAATCGTGCGGTGGTTAAAAAAAGTTAGATCTGAAAATCAGGTAAAAGCCATTTTTTTTGTGGGTGATCTCTTCGATTTTTGGTTTGAGTATAAAACAGTTATTCCAAAAGGTTTTAGTCGATTTTTTACAGAATTACACCTGCTGAGAGAAATGAATGTCGAGTTACACATATTCACTGGAAATCACGATTTATGGATGTCTGACTACTTTGTGAATGAATTTCAAGCCAAGGTTTATCATCAACCCATTGAAATTTGCTTGTCAGGAATTGATTTTTACATCGGCCATGGAGATGGCTTAGGACCGGGTGACAAAGGTTACAAATTCATGAAGAGAATATTTAAAAATCCTGTTTGTCAATTTTTATTCAAATGGATCCATCCTGATCTTGGTATTCGATTGGCCCAATTTTTGTCGAATCGAAGTAGAAAGAGCCAAAATGATGCTCAAATATTTTTAGGGGAAGAGAAAGAATGGCTTTGTCAGTATTCTTTGTATAAAATGAAACAAAAACCTAATATTCAATATTTTATTTTTGGTCACAGGCATCTGGCAATTGATTTTAGCCTGGATGACACAGGGAAAAGATACATCAATTTGGGGGCATGGTTTGAAGAATGTACCTTTGCTCGATTCGATGGTAGGGAGTTGACAATTGAAAGATTCGAATGAAAACATTTCAAATACTTATTTTCTCTTTTATTTTTCTTTCTGTAAGCGCTCAAAAACCCTACATTAAGGAAATTTTGGAAATGAAACACATATGGGCTGGATTAGACAGGCTTGAACAAATCTATGTGCAAACCGGAGGATATCAAATTCAAAAGTATAATAAGGAAGCCAAGTTATTGTATACCTACAACGAAAATAAATTAGGGGAAATTAGTCAAATTGATGTATCTAATCCGATGCAAACACTGGTTTTTTATCGTGAATTACAAATTACTGTGGTATTGGATAGAACCCTAAGCGAGGTAGCCAGGATCAGATGGAATGACTGGGGATTATTTCAAATTAGTACCCTTGCAGCTGCATCTGATAATAAAATCTGGATTTATGATTTAGGAAGCTTTTGTTTGAAAAAAATTGGATTAGATGGCAAGCAATCCATTCAAGGTCCGGATTTAAGCAACCTATTGGAAGAGGATTTTCAGCCACAATATATAGTAGAGCATGAATCATTTGTATATGTATATGATAAGAAATATCATCTTTTACAATTTGATCTGATGGGCAATTTTATTAGAAAATTTGATAATATTCTGAAAAGCCCTCATTTTTTCATGAACGAAGCATTTCTGATTTCCAATGGCTATGAATTGGAACGATATCAGTTAGATTTGTTTCGATTTCAAAAGGTGGATTTAAATAAAGAATTATCTTTGCAAGGTATCCATTATGTTTCCATTGGGAAAGAAAGATGGCTTTTGTCGGATGAGAATAAAATTTATATCGTCCAATTCAATTGATTCTTCTCCACAATTATTTACAGATTTACACGTAAAAAATTCATGAAAATTAGACAAATCCTTATTGTAATCATCTCCATAGTAATTTTTGGTTTTTCAATCTTCCTTGCGATGAACATGAGTAAACCAAAAGAAATTCCTAAGAAAAGTCAAGAAGTAAATGGAGCGCGTGAAGTTGCGTACTTTATTGCAGAAAATAAGGAAATACAAATGAAACTCAGGGTATTTGGAAGATTATTGCCTGTAGACAAAACAGAAATATTTTCTGAAGTAACAGGTTTAATTCAGTCTATGCCCAAGCAAATCAAAGAAGGCGTTTTATTTCAACAGGATGAATTGCTCTTATCGGTTGACGATAAAGAATTCTTAATGAATATGAAAGCTGCGAAATCGGCTCTTCTTACCAGTATCACGCAAATCATGCCCGATATCAAGTTGGATTTTCCTGAAAGTAAAGAGCAGTGGGAAGCTTACAAAAGAAATTTTAATATGGAGTCTGTTTTAGGTCCTTTACCACAGGCCAAATCAGAAAAAGAGAAAGATTTTATTGCCTTAAAAACAATTTATAATCAGTTTTACAATATCAAATCACTGGAGGAAAAATGGCTTAAGTACAGGATAGTAGTTCCATTTACAGGCTTAATTACCGAGTCATTTGTTAGTAAGGGTGGAATGGTTCGAGCAGGACAAAAAATAGCTACGATAATGAACCAAAACCAATTTGAATTGCAGGCCAATATTTATCAAGAGGATATTTCTTATTTTCGATTGGGAGCTAAGGTCGCCCTGGAGGAGGAAAGTACCGGGAAAAAGTATATGGGTCAGGTAATTCGTTTGGGAAATACCATTGATAATAAATCACAAAGTTTAAGAATCTATATTCTGGTACAAGGAAATGATTTAAGAGAAAATATGTTTCTCTCAGGTGAATTGAATGCAGTTGCCATGCAAAATGTAATCGAGGTCCCCAGAAAATTATTGGTAGACGATGCTTTTATTTATGCTATTACAAATGAGAATAAAATAGTTTTACAACCCGTATTGCCTCTAAAGTTTAATGAGGAAACTGTTGTATTACGAAATGTTCCCGAGGGAACTATTTTGTTGAAAGATAGATTTAATGGGATTTATGAAGGGATGCTCGTAAGTTTGAAGCGCTAAGAAAATGAGGAAGATAATTGCTTTTTTTATAAAAAATCCATTGGCCGGAAATCTACTTATGGTAATGATTCTGGTGTTTGGTATATTTGGGATGACTCGAATGAAATCTACTTTCTTTCCTGAGGCACCTGAAAAAATCATATTAATAGAAGCTATATTACCTGGAGCTTCTCCCGAGGAAATTGAGCAGGGGATTGTACTCAAAATAGAGGAAAACTTAAAGGCCGTTACGGGTGTGGAGAGAATTTCTTCAATTTCATCTGAAAATGCCGCCAGGGTTGAAGTTGAAATCAAAGATAGATTTCAGATTGATTTGGTAAAACAAGATGTAGAAAACGTTGTAAATACAATTAGTTCTTTTCCAACTGATATGGAAGCTCTACGAGTTTACAAACAAGAAAATCGGAATTTTGCCTTTAGTTTTGCTCTAAATGGTGATGTCCCCCTTAAAATATTAAAGGAAGAATCCAGAAAAATAGAGGATAAGCTCAGGGCTTCCGGAATCATTTCTAAAATTAGTTTAAGTGGTTTTCCCAATGAAGAAATTGAAATTGGTTTTCGTGAATTGGATTTAATCAAACATCAAATTAGTTTTTCAGAGGCTGTTGCCGCAGTACGAAGTTCAAATATTGAAATCACAGGAGGTAAGGTAAAGGGTACAGAAGAAGAACTTTTGGTAAGAACAAAGAATAAGGGCTATTTCGCGGATGATTTAAAGCAGATTATTGTTAAAACCACAGCAGAAGGAAGTCCTTTATATCTACATCAGATTGCCGATATCAAAGACCAGTGGCAGGACAATCCCTTGAGAAGTTATATCAATTACAAACCTTCAGTTGTTGTCACAATTTTAAATACAGATGAGGAAGATTTGCTTACCATAGCAACTTACATGCAAAAATTTGTAGCTGATTACAATCAGGATTCAAAAGAAATCAAAGCAACAGTGATTCGGGATGGATCTGTTACATTGAGGCAAAGAATTGACCTTTTGGTTGAAAATGGGGTAATTGGGTTTTTTCTTGTTTTAATTTGTTTGGGTTTGTTTTTACATTGGAGTATTGCTTTTTGGGTAGCCTCATCAATTCCTATTGCTTTTGCGGGAATGTTTATATTCGGTTTTATAGGAGACTGGACCATTAATGTTGTTTCCCTTTTTGGAATGATACTCGTTGTTGGTATTTTGGTAGACGATGGTATCGTAATCAGTGAAAATATTTATACTCTCAGGCAGAAGGGGTATTCTAGATATGATGCAGCCGTGGAGGGAACGCTTTCTGTTTTACCCTCAGTTGTTTCTGCAGTACTTACAACTGTAGTTGCCTTTTCCTTATTCTTTTTTGTAGAAGGAAGAATTGGTGATATTTTTAAAGATTTGGCTGCAGTTGTAATAGTGACTCTATTGATTTCTTTAATCGAGGGTATGCTTATTTTACCTGAACATTTATATCATTCTACGGCCCTAGCCGACGAGAAGAAGGAAAAATCGAGGCTGCAAAGATTCATGGATCAATTGATTGGATACATGGACAAATTATTGATGTGGTTCAGGGATAGAGTTTATGCACCTGTATTAAATATCAGTTTACAAGGCTGGCAAAGGTTATTTCCATTTTCTATTATGATAGGTGCATTGATCATATGTTTTGCCAGCATTTCCGGAGGTTTTGTTAAAACAACATTTTTCCCTTTTATAGAGAGAGATAATGTTGAAATTAATTTGTTGATGCCAGCGGGTACCAGTGAACAAATTACTCTTGATTTATTGACAGAAATGGAAAAGAAAGCCTGGGAAGTCAACCAACATTATAAATCCCTTAGGAAAGATGGAAAGGATATCATTGAGAAGGTTGAAAAAAATATCGGACCTAATAGTTATAATGGCAAACTTTCCATAACACTTATGGATGGAGAAAATCGAATGACTCCAGTGCTTGAAATTCAAGACTCTATAAGAAAAAAAGTGGGGGCTGTTCCTGCTGCTGAATCTTTGACATTTGGAATCGCGTCAATTTTTGGGAAACCCATATCTATTTCTGTCTTAGGGAATAATTTGAATGAACTGAATCAAGCTGTTGAGGAAGTGAAAAAGGAATTAAATGAGATTAAAGATTTAAAAGATGTTATCGATAATAATCAGGCAGGATTAAGGGAAATTAATCTGAGCTTAAATCAGAGAGGTAAACAATTAGGACTCAATTTGCAGGAGGTGGTTGCACAGGTCAGACAAGGGTTTTTTGGTGCCGAAGTGCAAAGGTTACAAAGAGGTAGAGACGAGGTGCGAATTTGGGTAAGGTATATTGTTGCCGATCGATCCAGTTCCAGTAAGTTAGAGCAAATGAGGCTCAGATTTGTTGATGGAAGGGAGTTTCCTCTCATAGAAATCGCAGACTTTAACATAACCAGAGGTGTGGTAAATATTAATCATTTAGATGGAAAGAGAGAGGTGAAAGTTGAGGCCGATATTGCCAATAAAAAAGTTTCTGTGACTGATATTACCGCCAAATTAAAAAATGAGATCATTCCTCAAATAGAAAAAAAATACGCTTCAGTACAATTTAGGTTTGAGGGTCAGAACAAAGAAAATGAAAAGAGTATGAAGTCAATTCAGACGGCTGCTCCAATTATTTTACTGGTTATGTTTTTATTGATTGTATTTACCTTTGGGTCTATTGGCCAGGCCACCGTAGTTATGTTAACTATACCATTTGGATTTATTGGTGTGGTTTGGGGGCATTATGCCTTAGATGCACCGATAAGTTTTTTCTCAATTTTAGGGGTAATTGCACTCATCGGAATTATGGTGAATGACTCACTGGTTTTAGTGGCTGCTTACAATGAAAATATTGCAGCGGGGATGAAAACGGTTGACGCAGTACGTGAGGCTGGTATTTCCAGATTTAGAGCCATCCTATTGACTTCACTGACAACTATACTGGGATTAGGACCACTTATTTTAGAGAAATCTGTACAAGCCCAGTTTTTAATTCCCATGGCAATTTCTGTTGCCTTTGGACTTTTCGTTGCAACTGTAATTACTTTATTTTTATTGCCTGCTTTTGTTTTGATTCACAACCGTTATAAATGGTTGATAGCTTCAGCCTGGGAGGGTAGATGGTTATTACATGAAGAAGTTGAGTCAGCCTATCCCAATAGGAAAAATTATTTCATTCTGTGGATGATTCCGTTTTTACCCATAGTTCTTCTTTTTATTTTATCAATTATATTCTGATGAAATTAGTTTTTAAAACCAATTTGCAATGCAATGCCTGTGTTCAAAAAATTAGTAATGAATTGAATGCTATGAATTTGATTTGGAATGTAGATTTGAATTCAGAAGAGAAACGTCTTAGTATTGAATCTGAATCAGATGTAGAGGATGATGTAATTCACTTACTTGATACTTACGGCTTTGATTGTGAATTGATTTCTAATCCTGTATTTTAATATTTTTTCTCAGGTTAAAAATCCCCATATTGAGTTCCAGCAGGTAATTTCCGTTGACTAAATTGTCGGGGATTAATTTTAAACTTTGCTTGCCAGCTTGCAATAGGTAATTTTGTTCAAAGACAGACTGGCCTGCCTCATTGAGTATATCAAGTTTATAATTTCCTTTCTGAGGAATATCGAGGTCAATTGAAATCAAAGTATTTCGTCTGTATTGCAAGATTTGCTCCATAGGTTCCGTGTTGGAAACTTTTCTTAGTTCAACCTCTTTAATATCCCTTTCCATATTTTGATCATCAACCATTACTATACGATAGTAAACTTTAACCTGATTGGATTTTAAGGGATCAGTCAAAACATAATGCGTTGTATCTTTTTTATTGAAACCAATTCCCTCAGCTTTAACCAATTGGTACCATTGAGTTTTATTGTTTGATTTTTGAATAATAAATTTCATGTCTTTTGATTCTGCCCATGATTTCCATGTCAGATCTATTTGACCTTCATTGTTAATTTCTGCCTCTGCTCCAATAATTTTAGATGGATAGGGATAGGGGTTAGGTTTGAAGTTTTGTGCGTATTTTTTAAAAACGATTGATTTGGAATTGGAGATATAAATAACCTTAGGTTTATTCTTTTTCCCCAAAGTATCAAAACTCATCTGAGCTTCGTAAAGAACAAATTTTAATTCTGTTTTACTGGCTTGTACCCATGAGAAATGTGGTTTTTTTATCAACTCCAGGGTCCATTTTTTTTCATCCGTATCTTGTTCGGGAATACAAGACCAGCAGCCACCTCCAATAAAACTTGTTCCATTTGCATTTTCTGTAAAACCTTCCTCTGATCCTCTTTTTGTGTAAGGTTTGAGCGGTTTTGTCATTTTAAAAAGAGGTTCTCCCGTTTCAAAAACAAAAGGGATTTGAAGTTTTTCAAACAATTCTGGGCCCAATTTTTTTAATTCATTATTTCCTTTTTGCCCTTTTACATGAGATACTATGGCCTGATTATAACTTAAAATTTTCCATTGTGCGTTTTTCTGATGATTTTTCTCGAGCCAAATTTTTTGTGATTCAAAATCTTCATCAACCGTATTTAATGGGTAAATGGCAAGCAAGGCGCTTGAAAAAATGTGTTTATTGTAAGCCTTCTGAATATGAGGGAAATATACGGACCAATAGGGCGATTTGTCTTGATCTGCTTTGCCAATTAATAAAGGAATTAAATGGTTATCTGTATAAGAGGCGGCCCATTCTTGAAACCAAAGATTCCAGTCTTCTGCATCTCCTGTTTTAGTGAAATTTCCTGCAAAAAACACAAAGTCAGGAGAAAGCGAAAGTGCAGCCTTATTGGCCTCTATTCTTTTGCCTCCTGAAAGGCTGCTGTTTGCACCCATAACAAAATGAACCGGCTCGTCTGCATTGGCAGAAAGAGTTTTGAACTTGTAAACTGAGCTTTTGCTTCCTCCTTGCTCAATAACAAAATAATAAGTGGTATTGGGCAGTAAGCCTTTAATCTTACAATTTCCTAAATGAAATTTTCCAGCAGTATCCTGTACTGCTTTGATCTGATGGTTGTATTTTTCTAGATTAGTGCCAAAGTCTTGTAGGCTAAAATAAACGATTGCAGGAATTTCAGAAACTTGATTCCAACAAAGATGTACGCTTGTCGCCGGATCGTCAGTGATAAAAGCCCTGGGTGAATGGATTTGAGCATTCAAACTGCAAATACAGGCAAAAATGAAAATGTAAATGAAATGTTTCAAACTGATTTTTCCGGTAAATATAGAAAATAAAAAAGTCTACCCCAAAGGGTAGACTCTATTCTTCATTGAAATCCTTTAAGAACAATAATGCTCAATTGCATTTTTTAGATTGGCCGCAATCATCTCGGGGCTTTTTCCTTCAATATGATGTCTTTCTAGAAAGTGTACCAACTGACCCTCCTTAAATAAAGCAATAGAAGGAGAGGAGGGCGGATAGGGCAACATGTAGGATCTGGCTTTATCTGTAGCTTCCTTATCAACACCGGCGAACACTGTTAACATTTTGCCAGGCTTCACAGAACTATTTTGAATGGCCATTTTTACTCCTGGTCTGGCACCACCTGCAGCACAGCCACAGACAGAATTTACTACAAGAAGGGTTGTTCCAGCCTTGGTTTCCATTTCCTGAGTTACTTCTTCAATTGTTTTAAGTCCTTTAAATCCATAATCTGTAAGTTCTTTAGACATAGGACTGGTTAAATGTTCCGGGTACATATTTTTTGTATTAAATTTTATGAAATAAATTATTTATATTGGTTCTATATAACACAAAAATATTAGTTTTAGTTGATTAAACATACATTATGATGCGAATGAAATATTTATTTAAAATTGTTTTTGTTTTTACAGCTCTGATGCTTTCTGTTCAAATGATTACAAGCTGTGCCACGGATGAGTTGCCCGATCCTTTAGTCCCAACTTATTGTGATTCAATTTCAGCTACTTATGTAGATACAGTCAAATCAATTATTGACTTGAAATGTGGTGGTTGCCACAACAACGGTCAGACGCCATCTATGTTGAATTTTACTGAAGTTTTTGGTAATAAGGAGGGTATTGCAAACAGAGCCTTAGATTTAAAAACAATGCCACCCAGTTATGCACCCTTACAATTAACGGAAGAAGAATTAAGAATTTTAGGATGTTGGAGAACTGCAGGTTTTCCGGAAAATTAAATATAAAACATGAGAGTATTTTTATCACTTGCAATCTTTACATTGATTGTATTCGAGGTCATAGCTCAGGATCACTCCAATCAGGTATTTCATACCTTTAATGCAACAAGGGTGATCAATGCGCAGAGTACAGAAACGGTAAAAGAAGGATATTTGGACATCCGAATCTCGCATCGTTTTGGCGATATTATCAGAGATTGGAAGATTGAAAATTCTTGGGAAAATTTCTTCGGATTTGAAGAAGCTTCCGATATACTTTTTGGATTTGAATATGGTTTGAAATCCAATCTCACTTTAGGAATCTCAAGAACAAAAGGTGGGGCAGATTTTAGACAAATAATGCATGGAATGGTTAAGTATCGTCCACTAACTCAAACGGAGGATAATTTGATACCTATTAGTTTGGCTTTGGTTGGAACTGCTTCGATTTCAACCATGAAAGCTTCCGCATTCAATCCATACAACCCTGTACTTTCGAGTTTTGCCTCTGCAGAGAATCAGTCTGAAGGTCAAAAATTTTCAAACAGATGGAGATATGCTTTTGAATTGCATTTGGCAAGGAAATTTGGTAAGGTTTTTAGCTTGCAGATATCTCCAATTATGGTATGGAGAAACCTGGTGAAAAGGGGTGAACCCAATGCCCTGTTTAGTTGTAACCTGGCTACCAGAATCCAAATTTCTAAGAGTATGGCCTTTTTGCTGGATGCCAACTTTCCATTTTCAAAATCATATTGGCAAAAAAATAATACATATTATTTTCCTTTAGGAATTGGATTTGAATTTGAAACTGCTGGTCATATTTTTCAAATTAATTTTACAAATTCGAAGGGAATTGTAAGTACTGATTACATTTCTGACACTTCTTCTGATTGGCTCAGTGGTGAGTTTAGACTTGGATTTACGATCAGTAGGGTTGTTAAGTTAAAAAAAGTTGTTAAGCCACAAAAAATGAAAGAGGATGTTGAAAAGAAGTAATCATCGCTTATCTGTTTGGATGCTTGTGTATTTGTTTTTTCCTTTGTTTTATTTCATACTTGCTTCATTTCAGACAAGTCAAACTGATATTGATGTTAGCGCAATGAGTTTGTTTGAGGTTCAAAGTATTTTAGGTAATGAACAAAAAATGAGTAGGCCTACTGAATTGGGTTCTGCTGAAATAGGAAAATCATTGGTTTTAAAAGGATTTGCTAATATGGATGGGGTGAACTCCAAACCTGTTTCCAAGTTTTT
>CAZNNX010000012.1:0-12290 GCA_964574485.1 uncultured Saprospiraceae bacterium
AACTATCAGCGGAGACGACATAATCAGCCACTGTGGTATATAATACCAAGGCAACTCATCCGACCAAAGTGATCGGCCTTCCCAAAGCATGCGGATACCTACGGAGTATTTAGTCATTTCATTCAATGCGATGAAAGGATTTTTGAGGATATCTTGCTGTGCATAAGGCCAAAACCATGTCCCGGCCCAATAGCCCAGAGCAATAACAAGAAAAAACAGAAAAGCAAAATCAAAAATTTTACGCCATTTAAGTCCAAATAAATAGGATCTGAGTTCTGGTTTTGATAAAATAGTCATGCCCATAAACACGGCAAGATAAGGGAACAGGATTATCCCTCCCGAACGAACATTGATAGTAATCCCAATACTTAAAAAGAGCATCACGATACTTTTTACACTGGGGCGAGGCAATTGTTGGCATAACAGTAACATATAATATACACTCATAACAAAGCCTGTGGCAAAAGGAATATCTTTGGGATTATTCATAGAGTCTCCAAATAATCGTGGAGATAGGGCCAAAAGTATGAGTGTAAGTAGGGCAACACTGTATTTTCCAGAAACCAGTCTGCTGATTCTTGCTCCATATAACATGATAACAAATCCAAAAATAGAATTGAGTAAATGCCTCATATCATAGATGTCCAGACCACCTATGTATTTATTGCACCAGGCCGCCAGATAGTCAAATAATCCGCCGTAGTAAGCCAATAGTTCCCATTCCAGGCATTTTTTATTCTTTCCGCCTGATTCATAATATGCCAAAACATCATCTCCGTAATTTTTTTGTAAAACCTCATCACCCGTAATCCCATAATCAAAACTAAGTTGTGTCATGACAATGAAAAGTACAAAAGCAGAAAGGGCATAGGCCAATCTGAACCATGGCGATTCTTTTGATAGAATATTTTTTTTGGCATCCTGAAAGGGATGTATGAAGAAAAAAGCCAATTGAGTTAGCCATCTGGATGTAAAAAGGTCCCATTTTTTTGAAAATAATTCAGAAGGATCTTTTTTTACCGACGCAGGTTTTTCCCATTCTATGGGTTTGGATTCTATAGGTATTTGGTACAATGAGGCTAGTTGTAAGAGGCTGAGATCTGACCCTTTCTGGCTTTTTTCATACAAATCTTGAATCATCGGTGTTGATCCTAAACAAAAATGAGATTGACTGTCTGTTCCATTAAATTGTGTAAATAATTCCACAAATCCCTGGAATATTTTTGCACTAATATCTAAACCGGTGGTCTTTGATTTTTTTTCCATTCTTGATCCGACCCAAAGGGTGTCAGGCTCAAAATTATGTTGGGGATCTTGGTGTAACCAAAGCAAAATCTGAGTCAGGCTCGTCCCGAAATCAGGATCTGCCAGCAAGACAAATGATCCTTTAGCCTCTTTCAGACCGGCATGAATCAGTTGATTTCGTTTAGTAAGAGTGGAGTGAATCCAAGAGCAATGGGGAAGATCTGTTTTTTTTGATTCAACATCGCCTACTATAATCAGATCCAAATCTTGTTTCCAATGGATCTGAAAGTTTTTTATTTCTTGTAACAGTATTTCAGTAGGTCTATTTCCCAGTGGGACAATAATAGACAAGCAACCTTCAAAGTTGGAAATTGTATTTTTTAAACTGATGTTGGATAGACCAGTATTCTCTCTTTTTTCAGGTTGATTTTTCTTTGGTGGATTTGATTTAGCCATAGTTAAGATTTGTCTGCAATGATACCAAAAAGTTATGAAATATCTTTAGCAGTACAAAGGTAGTAAAGACTTATTATTATCTTTGTACCTATGAATTCAGAAATAATAAATAGCTATTTCCCAGGCCTGAGCGAAAAGCAAAGGCAGCAATTTGATATGCTTGATGCACTTTACAGAGAGTGGAATCAACAAATTAACGTAATATCAAGGAAAGATATTGATAATTTGTATGTTCATCATATTCTCCATAGCCTGGCCTTGGCCAAGTGCATGCAGTTTAAACCCGATGCCAAAGTCGTGGATTTAGGCACTGGAGGTGGATTCCCAGGTATTCCACTGGCTATATTATTTCCTGAAACTCAATTTTTATTAGTTGATTCCATTGCAAAGAAAATCAAGGTAGCAGGAGAGGTTGCCTTCGCTTTGGAATTGGATAATCTGAGGGTAAAGGCGGATCGGATCGAAAATATGAAAGAGAAATTTGACTTTGTTGTAACGAGGGCTGTTACCACAACAGATCAATTGTATGCCTGGTCTAAGAATATAATATCGGGTAAATCCAAACATGCTTATCCTAATGGATTGTGGGCATACAAAGGGGTAGATCAAACCAAAGAGGAGATAAAAAGCTTGGCCAAGGGAATTTATACTGAGATCAGACCAATTTCAGAATTCTTTTCTGAACCCTTTTTCGAGACAAAGGTATTGTTGTATGTGCAAGCTTAATCTTCTAAAATAAAAGGTTTTATTGTTTTTTCTGTATTGTCTTTTTTCATTTTCTCCTCCAGAATTTGATCATATTTCATAGCGTAATAGCTGAAATTGTCTAAACAGTCCGCTAAATATCCGGCACTGTTTTCATTCAAATTAAATGTGCTGCTAAAATATACAGCTTCGGCACCATTGGATTCAAGTGCAATGCTGAAAGATTCATGAACTAAAAGATGTGATTGTTCCAGTAGATAAAGCATAAGTGAAGCTTTATTTTCCCTTTGTACGGGTAAAAATATAAGTCTGCTGGCAAATATAACGATGGGAGAGGCAACAGCCTTGTAGTTTTTTCCTTCCTTAACTATGAGATAAATGCTTGTATTTCCCCGGTGGAATATCCACTCATTCTCCTTTTCAGTTACACAAAGTTCGGGATCAATGTGCAATATTCTGAAAATATCTCTGATTTTTACGTTTTCCTCCCACATGTTTTAACCTATTTTAGTGAAGTTACAAAAAAACTCAAAAACTATTCCAGGCTTGTTTTTAACTTTTTAAAAATGTTATAAAATGTAATTGAAATAGTGCTTTCAAAAGAATTGATACAGAACAAAACCTGCAGTAAAACTAGCACATGAATACATGTATTATAATACCTATAAACATATTTAATGTTTTTATTAAGTGGGCATCATTAAATTTATAATCAAATTACAAGGATATATCATAGCCGTTTATAATGATTATAACAAAGTTTCATAATTTGTCGAATAACTGTAGGAAGTTGCATGGAATAATGAGTTTGTTATTCGTGGTTGTCTTCATTTCTAAATCAATTGGGCAACAAGGATTTGTATCGGTAGGTGGAAATATATCAAATCAGATTAGCTTCAGTGTAGGACAAATTGATTATCAGTTTCATCAAGACAGTGCTGTTATATGGAATGCAGGCATTCAGCAGCCTTTTGAAAATTTTATAAATTTTATTAACAAGGGGAAAAATTGGGGAGAGATAAAATTATTTCCTAACCCCTTTACCCAGACATTTTACATTGATTTTTCCTCTTATTCTTCTTTACCCAATCGCATTCAAATTCATACCTACCTGGGGCAAAAGATTTTTGAAGAAAAAATCAATCAGACGATCCAAAGAGTAGATTTGTTCAAGTTCGTCCCCTCAAACTATTTGTTGCTAATTTTTGATCAAAATGATCTGTTGGTCCAAACTGTCAAAATAACTAAAATATGAAAAACATATATTTGATCTTAGCCTTGCTAATCACTATTTTTGCTCCAATTGGAATTTTTGCTCAGTCCCCAAACAAAATGACATATCAATCTGTGGTTAGGAACACAGCAAATAATCTGGTTATTAATACGCCTATTTCTATTCGTATTGGAATTTTGCAAGGATCTCCCACAGGTACTTTGGTCTTGTCTGAAACTCATAATATCACCACAAATAGTAATGGATTAGCAACATTTGAAATTGGAAACGGAACAAACATTTCCGGTTCAATACAAAATATAAATTGGGGTCTTGGTCCATATTATCTTCAATTGGAAGTTGACATTACAGGTGGGACAAATTATAGTTTGATTCATACCGCTCAATTTCTGAGTGTACCATATGCATTGTATGCCTTACGTTCTATGTATACAGATTCAACTTTTAGTATCAATTCTATTACTGATAATGGAGATGGTACTCTTACATTTGATTATTCAAATGGAAATAGTTTTACAACTTCTGATTTGACAGGGCCAACTGGTCTAACCGGTCCTGCAGGACCTCAAGGTCCACAGGGACCACAAGGATCGCAGGGTCCTGCGGGGCCTGTAACCAATGGTGCTTTAGTGAGAACAACGTCAGAACCAATAGGGGCTAACTGTTCAACAGGGGGAATTAGAATTGATTTTGGTCAGGATGCCAATAACAATAATGTTCTTGATTCAGCTGAGGTTAATTTGATTTATACCAAATATGTCTGCAATGGCAGCCAAGGTCCTCAAGGAATCCAAGGTCCCGTTGGTCCGCAAGGTATCGTCGGACCTGCCGGGCCTGTAACCAATGGAGCATTGATAAGAACATCTGTGGAAGCTCCTGGCACAAATTGTACAACAGGAGGATTCAGAATGGAATTTGGTCAGGATACTAATGGAAATAATAATTTGGATTCAACAGAAGTGAATCCGATCTTTACCAGATTTGTTTGCAATGGGAGTCAAGGCCCGCAAGGTATTCAAGGGATCCAGGGTCCTGTCGGACCAGCAGGACCAGTAACGAATGGGGCGCTTATCAGATCATCAGTGGAAACTCCGGGAACAAATTGTTCAACAGGTGGTATACGTATGGAATTTGGTCAGGATGCCAATGGCAATAATATTTTAGAGCCGGGAGAAGTAAATAATACATTGACACAATTTGTATGTAATGGTAGTCAAGGTCCAACAGGTCCCGCAGGCCCAGCAGGTCCCGCAGGAGCAACTGGTCCTATTGGATCTACTGGTAAAAATAGTTTGATTAAAACAACAACAGAACCTGCCGGGGCAAACTGTACGAATGGGGGAGTTAAGGTAGAGGTGGGTACAGACCAAAATTCAAATGGTATATTAGATGCAACAGAAATCAATCTGAGTTTAACAAAATATGTTTGCAATGGAGGAAATTCTACCTCCAGTTGGTACCTGGGTCAGGATACCTTGGGCGGTATTGTTTTTCATTTATATCAAGGGAGTGATGGCTTAGCTCATGGTTTGATTGTTTCTAAAACACAAACTACAGCTTCATGGCAAAATCCAACCTCCTTGGTAAATGCAAATAGAAGTTGGGATGGATCTTTTAATACAGGTTTAATAACCAATTCTTTGGCAAAAACTTGGGTGCAAAGTTTAGGAGCAGGTTGGTACATACCTTCAATAGATGAATTGAATTTATTACTAACCAACAGATTTCATGTAAATAATACGCTCAATGCTCAGGCTGCTGTTTTAATACCTTCCTCCGGATTGTTATGGTCAAGTACAGAGGTGTCAGCCACCAATGCTTATCGCATCAATCTGTTAACCTCAGCATTTGCTTCGACAGCGAAAGGGACAAGTTCTTTTGTAAGAGGTGTTAAGGCTTTCTAAACTAATCAGAGAGAAGAACTATAAATTCTTGCTCGGTGAGAATAGCTATGCCCAAAGTGGTGGCCTTTTGTAGTTTGGATCCTGCTTTTTCACCCACAACCAGATAGTGTAAATTTTTACTAACAGAACTGGCAATTTTGCCCCCGGCATTCTCAACCTTAGCTTCTGCTTCATCTCTAGTCATTTGCGTAAGTGTACCTGTAAATAAAAAAGTTTTTCCGGCGAGCGGACTATCAGTATCTGACTTAGGCAGTTCAGAATCTAGTCTTTTTGTATTAACCCCAAGTGAAGCTAATTGACGGATCAACAGTTTTACCTCTGTCTTACTGAAAGTATCAAAAACTGCCTGGGCTACTTTTGGACCAATTTCCTTTAATAAAGTCAAATCATCTACAGATTTTTCATCAAATTCAAAGAT
Organism: uncultured Saprospiraceae bacterium; assembly: GCA_964574485.1. Classification (GTDB taxonomy): domain Bacteria; phylum Bacteroidota; class Bacteroidia; order Chitinophagales; family Saprospiraceae; genus Saprospira. Next base: position 5,963 of record CAZNNX010000012.1, read on the forward strand.
ATCTGATACACTTTGTGCTAAAATTTTAGAATTTGTCTCCCCAACAAATCGAATACCCAAGGCATAGATAAGTCGATATAAAGGATTTGATTTTGAATTTTCTATGGAATTTTTTAGATTTTCCACAGATTTTTTCCCAAATCCCTCCAGGGTAGAGATGCGCTCATAATCCAGCTGGTAAATATCAGCTACGCCTTTTAATATGCCCTCCTGATAAAAACGATCGACATAGGCTGCTCCAAACCCATCAATATTCATGGCGTCTTTGGATACAAAATGTTTTATTTTTTCTAACAACTGCGCTTCACAAAAAGAATTGACACATCTCCAAACTACTTCACCCTGCGGGCGCTCTAATTCTGATTGACAAACAGGACAATGGGAGGGAAAATCAATTACTTTTTCTTCCCCGGTCCTAAGATCATTCATTGATTTGACAATATACGGAATGACATCTCCCGCTCTCTCTATCAGAACGATATCTCCCAGTCTGATGTCTTTTTCGCGTATCATATCTTCATTGTGAAGTGAAATGGATGAGATAGTCACACCGGCTAATTCTACGGGCTCTACCTTAGCTACTGGGGTAATCGCTCCTGTTCTCCCCACTTGAAATTCTACTTGTAAGAGTTTACTGCTGCTTTGTTTTGCTTGAAATTTATAGGCAATTGCCCATCTGGGATGATGAGAGGTATATCCCAGTTGATTTTGCATGGCAAGATTATCCAATTTTACTACCATGCCATCAATTTCATAGTCATACTGCTCTCTTTTTTCCTGCCAGTTGTTGCAAAACAAGGCCACTTCTTCAATACTGGAGCAGACAGTCATTTCTTTGTGCATTTGGGGTACCTTGAATCCCAAGGTTTCCAACATGCGTATCAGTTCATTATGCGAAGCAAATTTTGACAAAATATTGTTTCCATCCTTGTCTGTTGCAAAACCGACCTGGTAGATAAAAGCATCAAGATTTCTTTCTCTTACCTGTTTTGGGTCTTTTACTCTGAGTCCGCCAGTTGCTGCGTTTCTTGGATTTGCAAACAGAGCTTCGCCCTCTTCTTTTCGCTTGTCATTTACTTTGAGAAAGTTGCTTTTTTGAATCAGAGCCTCACCTCTTAATTCTACCTTATGGATGCCAAATGAAGAAAAGGCTGCGTAAAGGGGAATTGAAGAGATTGCTTTGATATTGGCCGTTATTTCATCGCCCACAATGCCATTTCCCCTTGTTGCTCCCCTGCTTAAAAGATCATTTTCATAAACCAATACAATCGTACCACCATCAAATTTAGGTTCTACGCAATATTGAAGTGGGCTGTCTGTACTTATTTGAGCGTTTTTTCGAATTCTTTTATCAAATTCTGTCAGATCGGTTGCATTGTATGAATTTTCAAGGGATAAGGTGGGTGTTAAATGCTCTACTGAAGGAAAATCTTCCGTCAAATCGTTTGAAATTCTTTGAGTAGGAGATGTAGGCAATATGAGGAGAGGATATTTACTTTCAATGTTTTTTAATCTCTGAAACAGTTGATCATATTCGAAATCACTAATTATGGGCTGATTTAAAACATAATATCTCCATTCGTGATAGGGTATCAACTCTTGTAGTAAGGCATATTCCTTCTCAGCCTCAGGATACTCATTTACCTCCTTAACCTTCAGTAAGTCTTGTGTTTTCTCAAATAAATCTTTCTGTTTTTTTGAATCAAGCAACATGTCTTTATTCTTTATTCAAGTTCATAATCACCAAAAACCTTTTCTACAGATTTTGGACATTTCTGAAAAACCTTTTCCATTAAATCCTCAATAAATTTTTCTTTTTCTTTGTCAGACAACCCATCGCTGTAGGTTTTAAATTTTTCTGCAAAGCAGCTCTCAAGGCCCAAAGCATATTGAAATCCCTCTTCGGTAGATTCAAAGGAGCCTGTTCTTACTTTTTCATTCATGGAACATTGGCAAAATTGATCTGCCATATTGTTTTTTATTCGGGCATCTCGGTACACTACATAATCAATAGTAAAAATAAGCAGAATGAGAAACAGCAGGATTGGAATGGAAAGAATAGCATAAAACTTTTTAGTTTCATAAGGTATTTCTTGATACCTTTCCCTAACCGCGTGGAAGAATTGTACAATTGGATTCATAAACTAAGGTTTTAAATCAAAACTTTTTACGACCTTCCATTCTTCCGGAGTCAGATCTGTTTGAACGAGCTGCAATTTGGTGAGTGCAACAGATTTCAGAATGTCTTTACCCAATTTTTCTACGATGGCTTGTTGCTTAAAAACGGGCAAAGAACCATACAAAAAACTTATATGTGGAATAAATGGATTGATTTGGCTATGTTCAAATAAAGACTCCGCAGATTTTCGAATATTAAGTAATGCCTCACTCTCTGATGTTTTGAAAAACAAACATTTATAAAAATATTCTAGGTGATCTATTCCGGTTAGTTGACAATGGATTGAATTAAAATTTTTTGACAAAAGAGATGCTTTTTGAACTGCCATTTCCTCACTGTCTGTAATTCCGCTCAGAAGGGTGACATGGGGATAAAAGCTGGGTTTTTGATCAACAGAATTCAATTCGTCAATCAAGCTGGCAATATGGTAATACGTTTCCTTGTCAGGCAAAAGCCAAAGTGTATACATCTTTTATATAGTTTGAGAGATCCCCGAAAAGTTTAGGATCATTTCAAAGATAACAACATTGTTAATTCTTGCAACAAAATACGTAGATTTACGCTAACAAATAGCAAATTCAATGAATCTTATTTTGTTTGAACAGGAAGACAATCGCATTGCATTTTACCCTTTTACATTAAATAAATCTATTGTAGACCTACGATTGGGTATTTTTACTTTGAAGGAAAAATGGCAAAATTTTTTGTGCCCTGATATGATTTCAGTTTTCACTTCTCCGATGCTTCAGCTCAAGTATACGCTGGAAGTGAAAAAAAACAATACCTGGATAAATGCAATCCTTTTACCTTCTGTGCGTATCATAGAAGCCATTCAAAATTTAAAAAATGAAACTGCCCTGGTTCAAAAAGGCTGTTTGCTGGCATATCAGGGGGAAATATCAGATTTTAACCAACTGACAATTGCACTTGAGCAAGGGAAAATAGAGCAAATTGAATTAAATGAGGGGGAGAGTATTCAAGCCAAATGGGATTTATTTTTAAAAAACGACAGTGAAATTAAAAAGGACTTTCAATGGATTCAATCGAAGCGAAAGTCAAAAGATATACCCTGCTCTGTCAGAGTTTTTGGATCTGAGAAAGATATATTTATTGAAGAAGGAGCTGAATTACTTGATTGTAGTTTAAATACACAGAACGGGCCTATTTACATTGGGAGAAATGCTCAAATTATGGAGGGAACAATGATTCGTGGGCCACTCGCCTTGGGGGAATCAGCTATTTTGAAGATGGGAACTAAAATTTACGGAGCCACAACAATTGGTCCACAATGCAGGGCAGGAGGTGAGCTGAATAATGTGATCATGATGGCATATTCCAATAAAGGACACGATGGTTTTTTGGGGAATTCAGTAATTGGAGAATGGTGTAATCTCGGTGCTGATACAAACAATTCAAATTTAAAAAACAACTACGGTGAAGTGAGGGTTTGGGACTACAAAACCCAAAATTACGAAGCGAGTGGATTGCAATTTTGTGGATTGTTCATGGGAGATTATTCCAAGTCAGGTATCAATACTATGTTTAATACAGGTACTGTAGTTGGTATGGCCGCAAATATTTTTGGTGCAGGTTTTCCTTCCAAATGGATCCCATCTTTTAGTTGGTCCGAAAAAAAATATAAACTTGATTTACTGTATCAGGATATCAACGAGATGATGAAGCGCCGGTCTATGATTCTGGAGGAAACAGAAAAGACAATTTTAGCTCAGTTGTATCAAGATATTTCAGTCTAATGGGTATGAAATTGATTTTTTTTCCTTTTGTAAAATTTTTGAGTTATCTCTGCAGCATTCCAATAGAGCGAGCCAGGACTGAGTTGAGCGGTAGCTTGCAAATTTCCCTTTCCCAGGGAAGATGGATGTTGTCTACTCAAAAAGCTATCTATTCCTACCAGGACTTGTATTATAATTTTGATTATGCTTTTTCTAAGCTTAATTGGGAACAATGGCAGCCTCAGCAAATTCTAATTTTGGGTGCAGGATTGGGATCAATCCCTTTTTTGTTGCATGAAAAGTACAAAGTGAGGGCCAGGTTTACAATGGTTGAAAAGGATGAGCAAATTGCATTATGGTTTGAAAAGTACATCAAAGGTTCAGTGACCTATCATTATGAATGGAAGACAGAAGATGCTATAAACTATCTGTTTGAAACGAATAGTCAATTTGATCTCATTATTATTGATGTTTTTATTCAAGATGAGGTTCCTCATGTTTTTTTTCAATTGGATTTTTTACAGAGATTGCAAAAAATAGTAGCTCAGGAACAGGGAGTTTTAGTTAATGGTATGGTTGATGAAAGGAATAAAATAGATAATTTTGATCGTTATTATGATCAGGTTTTTAAACAGGTTTTTAAAAATGCTGGATTTTTTTCGATTCACAAGTCTCGTATAATCTATCATTTACCAGCTTCTGCATACGTATGAAAATGATAAAAAAATTATTTTACCTATTGTTCTTTTTTCATTTATTTCTGGATAAATCACAAAGTCAATGGATTCAAATTGATGCAGACCCTCAATTTGATAGTATCAGTGCACAGTGGATGTTGGATCGAATTTCCTACGGTACAAGCACAACACAGGTTTCTTTGAGATATGTGTCTGATAGGGAACAATTTTTTCATCTTTATCCCCAAGGATATGTTCATGCATGGTACATACAAACCCTGGATACTTTCAAAAACAGACGTTCTCATTATCCGGTTTTGGAGATTAAACAAATTGAACTCAATAGGCAACCTATCATTTCTAAAATACAGGAATCCACTTTAAAAATTTTAGAACTGCAAAAAGGAGATTTGCTCACGCTTGATCTTGTATTTGCCCCTGTGGATGAGAATCATTTTGATCTGAAGCAAGATCACCCTCTTTTGTCAACACAAATTATTGGAATTAGAAAAAAAACAAATTTCGGGGATGCAGATTCCTTACAACAGGTATTGAAGCAAAGAATTTTAACTTTTCAAGCTCAATATCCTTACATTGATTCAATTCAAAGAAATAGCATCGGATTAAAAGACACAGTAGTGCAAAGTGTAAGAGATTCTTTCTTGATTGCAAAATTGGAATACAAACCCAAAGAATTGATAGCTGAGGAAGATTTGCATTGCGATACCCGTGTAATTTTGCCCGCCATTAGTTTTGAGGATAATCAATCCTCTTTTGAAATGAATTTTAATGCGCACAGAGATGTAAAAATTTTGTTTCATTATCTGGTGAAATTTCCAAAGGCAAGAATGAGGTTACACGGGCATAGTGATATTTTTGGCAATGAATCTTCAAATTATTTCCTTTCCAAACAAAGAGCATTATTGGTTAAGGAAGAACTGTTGAAATTGGGTATTGCATCGGAGCGGATAGAAGTGTTCCATTATGGCGGTTCGCAGCCATTGCTGGGCTATGAAAAAGGGGGGAAAGAAAACAGAAGAGTAGAAGCGGAGCCACTTTGCAGATAAATTGTATTTTTGACAATTAAACCTTATATTTAGAATTCCAACAACAAGATTCCTTATGAGCAAGGTGAACTTACCCAAATCACTGATAGAACAAATTTTAACGCCTAAAGAGGCGCTGATGGAAACGCCACAGAAAAAGAAAAAAGTCAAAATTGGAATTCCCAAAGAGATTAATTTTCCGGAAAATCGTGTAGCGCTAAATCCTTCTGCTGTAAAATCATTGGTTCGCTCAGGGCATCATATCATCATAGAATCAGAGGCTGGTTTAAAATCAGGTTTTACAGATCTTGATTATACCGAGGCAGGGGCAGAGATTTCACATAGTATGAGTGAAGTTTTGAAGGCAAATGTTATTTTGAAAGTGGCTCCCCCTTCTTTGGAAGAGATTGATTTGGGTCATGCGGGTCAAATTTATATATCACCAATTCATCTTCCCACGATGACAGATGAATTTTTACTGAGGTTGAAAAATAAGAGGATCACAGCTCTGGCTATGGAATATTTGAAAGATAATTCTGGCATTTTTCCATTTGTACGAATGATGTCAGAAATTGCAGGGGTAGGCGCCATGCAAATTGCGGCAGATCTACTTTCTTCCACCTCAGGGGGAAAAGGCGTGCTTTTAGGTGGTATCCCTGGAGTTCCACCTGCCAAGGTTGTGATTCTCGGCGC
>CAZNNX010000012.1:12390-18796 GCA_964574485.1 uncultured Saprospiraceae bacterium
GTAAGTATTGACCAGGGAGGCTGTTTTGCCACTTCTAAAATGACAACTCATAATCAACCCACTTTCAAAAAATATGGAGTAATTCATTATTGTGTTCCCAATATCGTTTCAAGATATCCCGGTACCGGATCGACAGCCATATCAAATATTTTAACGCCCTTCTTGCTCAGCGCCGGTACTGTTGAAAACATAGAACTTCAAATTAAATCTTCCTCGGGGTTGAGAAATGGTGTTTATATGTATAAGGGCTGTCTGACCAACCAGTTTTTAAGTGAAAAATTTTCAATCAAGTATACTGATATTGATTTGTTGATGATGACTGATTTGTAATAAATAAATAATATTGAAATGTATAAATCTGGTGTTTTGGTTCTTTTGTTGCTGAGTTTCACGTTAGTTACTTGCAAACAGATTTCAAAAGAAGATAGTTCATTGATGAAAGAAATCGATCTGTGGAAAAATTATAAAATAGGAGAAAGATTGGAAGTGCCTTTTCCTAAAATCCCGGTTGTGAAAAATACAAATTATTCTTCCTCCGTTCTATTTGAAGAGTCTTATGTTGAACATAAATTTCATACTTTTAGCGTAAACCGGATTTATAATAAAGATTTGAAAGATAGAAATGCCTGGGAAAAATTTATGCAAAATGAAGTTTTGGCTTTCAAGGCAGTAGAACAAAAAGAATTTCTGTTGTGGAATCAAAAAGGAATTATTTCTAAGGTTCAGGAGGGGGCATTGTGTGGCTATTCTTTTAATATGATCGTTGAAAATGATTATATCCTAAACGTTGTTTTACGTTCGGTTAAAGGTTGTCCTTCTGAAGATGTTTTTTTACATTTTCTTTCTAAACTAAAAAATAATAAAAAATGATTTTGAAGGCGAGTCGGCTGGTGAAAGCCTATGCCCGTAGAAAAGTGGTTCGAGAGGTTTACATTGAGGTGGCACAGGGAGAAATCGTAGCTTTGCTGGGGCCCAACGGTGCTGGAAAAACAACAACATTTTACATGACTGTTGGATTTGTTCAACCCGATGAAGGTAAGGTTGAATTGGGAGACGAGGATATTACCCATTTGCCCATGTATAAAAGAGCGCAAAAAGGAATTGGCTATCTTCCACAAGAGGCCTCTGTATTTAGAAAATTATCCGTTGAAGATAATATTGCTGCTGTATTGGAAATGACTAAACTAAAGAAAGCAGAGCAAAAGGAAAAAGTGGAGATGCTGATTGAAGAATTTGGTCTTCAAAAAGTAAGAAAAAGCATGGGAGATACACTCTCTGGTGGTGAAAGGAGAAGAACAGAAATAGCTCGTGCCCTGGCAGTGAATCCCTCTTTCATTTTATTGGATGAACCCTTTGCCGGGATTGACCCAATCGCTGTTGAAGATATACAAGCGATAGTTTGGAAATTGAAGGCAAAAAATATTGGAATTTTAATTACGGATCACAATGTGGGTGAGACGCTCTCGATTACAGACCGGGCCTATATTATGGTAGATGGTCAAATTTTTAAAGAGGGTAGCCCTGAATTATTATCCTCAGATGCGAAAGTTAAAGAATTGTATCTGGGACAAAGTTTTGAGTTGAAGAAGAAGTATCATCTGATTTAAATGTTAACTTTTTGATTATACAATAATTTTGTATCATTTTATAGCTTATGTTTTGTATATTTACGACAAACAATTTTACCTAATTATGAAAAAGTTATTTTTATTATTTAGTTTACTAATTATCAGCTCTTTTGCTTTTGCACAGATAAACTTAAGTCAGGGCTTAATTTCTTATATACCTTTTGACAGTAGTTTTGCAGATGTTTCAGGAAATGGAAAAGATATGCGGGGTTTTTCCTGTCTTACTTTGGTTACTTTTCAATCTGGATTTAGATATACAACTGATAGGTTCGGAAATCCTAACAGTGCGGCTGATTTAAATTCAGGTCAACAATTCCGTAACGGGCGTAATTTTTTGACTTATCCTCATCCTTTATTGTTTGATACCCTGGATTTTACAATATGTTATTGGATTTATCGCGAAAATTTATACTACGAATCAAATATATTTACGTTGACAGGACAAAGACAAGGATGGGGTGATCATAGATTTCGTGTAATAGACTATGCTTGTGGGAGAGGCGGCGGACCCGGTTTACCGTTAAACAGATTTCAAGTTAATAGCCAGCCGGGTCAAGTTGTAATACCTCAAGTAACCATTGATTCTTTACCATTCTGCGATTCATTGGGTTGGAATTTTATTGGTATCAAAAGGCATGGTGATACAGTTTCAATTTTTGTTGACGGTCAAAAATTTTCCTCTACAGGATTTCAATCCCATAATTTGAGTGTTGACTCTCTTTGTTTTGGTAAGCAGTTAATTGGTTGTCCTGACCCAGTTCATGCTAGGTATGACGATATTATGATATACAACAGAGCTGTGAGTGATGAAGAAATGGATAGTATTTACAATTTAAATCCAGGAATTGCTACTGCGCTCAAAGAAGAGAGTTCCTTGGGAGAAATTAAGATATACCCCAATCCGGCTACTGAGTTTCTGGCTATACAATCAAAAGAAAGGATTTTGAATTATGAAATTTATGATTTATCAGGTCGCCTGGTTCATCAAAATATAATAAATAATAATCAGATACCCATTCAAGATTTGGCTAAAGGTTTCTATTACCTCAAACTGGAACTGGAGGAAGGTCGTGAATATATTACCAAATTCAATAAAATTTAAAGTTTCATCCTGTAAATAAAGAGCCGGTTTCCTAGGAAATCGGCTCTTTCATTTATTACCAAAGCTTTGTGAACTAAAATTTATATTAATTTAAGTTAGTATTCATATAATTTCCTTATTTTGTATTTGTCTTTTTTCCGAACAAATATGAAGTATAAAATTCTACACTATTTCCTTTTTTTTCTTTGTTTTTACGGCTCACTTAGTGCTCAAATCACCACACTTTGGACTGGGAGAGATCAAAGTTCTTTAGCTCCTTCACAAGGCTTGTCTCAAAATATGGCGAGCCTGAATATGTCAACTACTACTTCAGGTAGCAATGGATATGAGGGTGAAGAAACGAATGGTTTGGTAACAGATTCAGATGGTAACATTTATTTTATTGGTTCTTACAAAAGAATTGATACTTTGGCTAATAGTGATAGAAATCGTGCCATATTTGTTTATAAATACAATTCTTTAGGGACCTTTATTTGGAAAAGAGGATTTTATTCGGATAAGCCAAAACTGGATCTCTATGTAGGGAAAAATGAATATTTTTTCGAAACCTACAATGCAGGAACCCAAAACATAGCTATTGGAACAGATGGAATCTATGTTGCCATGCAAGTTAAACACAGAGATACGGTACTAAATCACCTGATAGAATTTAGTGACAACTCAGGCAACTCAAGCGTATCTCCCAATATTCCATTTCAATATATAAGTATAGATTCTTCATGTAAGGCATTATTTTGTAAAATTGATTTTAATGGAAATTTACTTTGGAATGTCAAGGTAAACAATGAATATAACAGCACTCCCAATATTATTGCAAATCCTAGTTTTAACATTATAGACATGGATGTGAGTGCTACAAATGAATTGTATGCACTTTTGGAGTATGAGGGCGAGTTTGACATTGTTGACCCTGCAGCAAACTCTACTAATATTTATTCATCTGATCATGAAGGACCCGATTCCATTGTCAAAAATGTAGGTATTTTTAAATTTTCTGGATCGAATGGTGAAATGTTATATCAAACAGATCACTTTGTAAATTTCGAACTTAATGTAGATCAAAATGATAATCCACTACCTGGTCATATATATGCCGCTGCAATTGAGGTAGATGGTACAAACCTTTATTTGCTTTGTGATTACGATAATATTTCCTCGATAAACAGTAGTAAAAATGTATTTTATAAATTTTATAATGGCGCAATTTATACTATACCTAAAAAAATTCGTCACTTTTCTTACAGGTTATCTATGCTGTCAAAGTTTGATATTTCAGGATCTGTAATGCAACACAGTTGGACCAAGATGGCTCATTCCAATGATGCAGCTGATATCAATGCCTTGGATGTCAAAGCAGATGGGAGTGATATATTTTTACTATTAAATTCCTATGGTTTTAATACCCAAAGAATAGTTTACAATTATCAGGATAATGTTCCCAATAGCACATTAAATCATGGTACATTCTATAGCAGCTCTTTGAATTATAATAGTTACAATTTGAATTTATTAGCAAAAATACATGAATCATCCAATACGACACTCAATGATTCATTTACTGTCAATTGGATTCAGATTATGAATACAGGCAGATCAGCTGGTGGAATGTTTCCCCAAAGGGCAAATTCTTTGCATTTTGATCCTTTAGAAGATAAAATTTATACACTTTCCTATAGTTACTTTTTTAATTCAACCTCTTATCCTAATGACTTATATGCCCTAACAAATCCTGTAGGTGCCAGCTCGACTATTTCATCAGTTACAAATTTATTTAGCCCAACAGTTACAGGCTTTGATTACAACATTATTGTTAATAAATTTAATCTGAATGGTACTCCCAATTGGGGAACAATCATTGGAGGTCCCGGATTGGAAATAGGGCAGGGAATGGTAACAGATGATAGATCCAATCTGATTATAGGCGGATTTTTTTCTGGTCAATCTGATTTTGATCCTACTCCGGCTGTTTTTCAGTTGTTTTCAATTTCAAATTCAGATGCTTTTATAGCTAAATACGGTTGTTGGTCAGGTGATATTGTAGGAGATACATCAGGTTGTGTGGGAGAGTTTGTAAATCTTTCAGTAAACCCAGAATGTACTACCTGTTCCTACGATTATGAATGGACTAACATGAATACAGGTGTTACCGTGACTAGTTTGAATTATAATTTTTCAGGTGCATTGGGAACGAATAGAGTTTTATTAAAAATTACGGAGATCGGCTCGGGATGCATAACTTATGATTCAATTGATGTTCGGTTCAATAGTGCTATTTCTGTTTCCGCTTCACCCAATGTAGCCTCAGAATGTATTGGTTCCAGCACCTCATTCACTGCTTCTGTATCTCCAAATGTAATTGGTACGACATACAGTTGGTATGCATTTGGATCAAATATTCTATTAGGCTCCTCAGCCTCTTTTTCAACTTCTATACCAGGGGCATATACCGTGGTTGCCTCTTCAAGTGGGTGCGATGCAAGTTTTAATGTTAATTTTGTAAACTACTCCGCAGTTAGCCCAAGGGTTGTACCCGCAGCACCTACAATTTGTGGTAGTAATGGATCATTAATTCAGATTGTCGATTGCCCCGGTTGTAGTTATTCATGGACGACCCCACCACTGTCAACAGCCTTATCATCGAGTTCCAGTATCATTGCTGATATAGCAGGAACCTATGAGGTTGATATTTTAGATCAAAATAATTGTGTGCAAACACTATTTATTAATGTAACCAATGCTGCTTTTTTAAATCCCCCCATCACAGCCCAGAATGCAAATGGAGATTTTGTTTATGCGCTCTGCAATAGTCAACCCTTGGTTTTAAGTTCTATACCTTATACCACTTGTCCGACTTGTACCTATCGTTGGAGTGATGGAACAACAGGTCCCTACACCTTTGCTTTTTCTCCGGGTAATTATAACGTTACGGTAACAGACTTATCCACAGGCTGTATTGGTACTTCCTCTTCATTGAATATTCAAAATTCAACCTTAAATAGCCCTACGATTACGGCAAATCCTCAAACCATTTGTGGGAATAACCCAGCTGAAATTGAATTGAATAATCCTTGTGTCGGATGTACTTATAACTGGATAAACAATACATTTAACCAAGCTATTGGAAATACAAACCAGGTGATTGTCAATTCTACCACTGCAACCTTTACTTCCAGTAGTTGTATTCCAGACTATGATACGATGACCATTCCCTACAGCTTAAATCCAAGTCCTGGAATACCAATTACTAATGTCAGAAATTGTGATGACTGTGTTTCAGATGTTATAGATAGCGGTCTTGATTTTAAATTTTATTGCAATAACTCACGTTATTTCTGCGTCAGTTCCAACGGTTTTGTCAATTTTGATACGAGTTCCTTTAATAATGGCTGTTGTTCAGGTCAACTAATACCGAATAGTTTTGCCCCTAACAACCTTATTGCTCTGGCCTGGGCTGATTTAAATCCGTCTCAAACTGCAAACGATATTTCATATTCAACAACAGGTTCAGCTCCAAATCGAATTTTTACGCTGAATTTTATAAATGTTCCCTTTTATTTCAATAGTGGAAATGTCTCTGTTCAGTTGAAATTATTTGAGGTGGATAATTCTATTGAGTTACATACTTCCAACATTACTATGCCCTTTTTCTATCAGGCTACACAAGGATTAGAAAATC
>CAZNNX010000012.1:18806-32059 GCA_964574485.1 uncultured Saprospiraceae bacterium
CAACAGAAATAGAGCTTTTTTTAACAGTAATAATCAAGCTTTCAAGTTCAGACCTCAACAGCAATCTACAGTTACAACCAATACTTCTCCTTATCTGGATATATACATGGAAATGACAGATAGTTTGGGTTGTACTTCAACTTCAAATATTGTAACAATTACGGAAGGTCAAATTACCCCTCCTACGGTCTATTCAAACACTACGCTTTTGTGTGGTTCTAATACAGCAACAATTTATACTGATTCTTGCCTCGCCTGTACATACGAATGGTATAGAAATGATACTTTGCTCTTAGGATTCAATCAGCCTAGTTTTACAACCTCAAGTATAGGTGTTTATAAGGTGAGAGTTGGGTATGCCAATTCATGTAGTGCTTTTTCAAGCAATGTAATATCATTAAGTAGTTCCAGTTTTGCTCCAAGTATCGGACCAAGTTCAACAGTCTATATTTGTAATGGAGATCCTATAACAATTGGGATGCAAGGCTTTTTTCGCCCCTCACCTTTATGGTCTTATCAATGGTATAGGGATGGTGTACAGGTTTCAGGAGAAACTGGTTATAATTTAAGCTTATCCCAACCTGGCACTTATTTTGTGCAAGTTACCAATGCAAGTGGCTGTATTGCCAATACAAATTCTATTTTAGCAGTATCCAGTGCATTGGGTGCTAACCCGGGAGTGACCACCTTAAATCCCTATCTTTGCTCTGGTAGGCCCGATACGGTGTATTTAAGTACCTCTGGGTGCAGCACTTGTTTCTATGATTGGAGAAATGCAAATAATGTTGCGCAGTTATATGGAGATAGTAGCATTTTTGCTGCAACGCAAGCCCAGGGATATTTTGTTAGAGTAACGGAGCAAACTTCTGGTTGTGTTTATGAATCACAAGTATTTCAGGTATTGGATACTATCTATCCCACGGCAACTATCAATGCTATTAGTGGATTTAATTGTAGCCAAACACCAGTTATACTCTCAACAAATGCCTGTGTAGGATGTAATTATATTTGGTATTCAAATACAATACCTGTTGATACTACTACTACAAATACTTTCTCTGCCACTGTTACGGGAAATTACAGTGTTCGAACTTTACAGGATAATTGTCCTTCCCCCAGCTCTATTGATATTCCAGTCTCTGTAGTTTCAATAAATGCGGCCTTAAATCAAACACCCTCATCAGCCTTAAGTATTTGTAATGGAGATTCAATTATTTTCAGTGCGAGTCCTCTTCAATCTGCCTGTCCGACCTGTACTTACCTTTGGGTAAGGAATGGAATAATTCTCCCCAATACAGATGATTCCCTTTTTATTCAACAGGGTGGAAATTATTATGTGGTGATAACCAAAGATGGTTGTCGGGATACTTCACTAACAAAGAATTTATTTGACGTTACCCTAAATACACAACTCAGTTCTTCAGCCCTCAAAATTTGTGGACCCTCTGCCAGTGTTACCCTGCAAGTAGCTAATTGCCCATCTTGTACCTACAATTGGCAATTTGACGCAGATACAACCACAATAACGGGAGGTGGTATCAATTACACAAATCTTGGCTCAACTTTAAATTCCTATACAGTAAACGGATATGCAGCCAGAGGTATCTATCGTGTTCAGGTTTCCGTTAATGGTTGCATGGTTATGGATTCTATTTATCTTGATACCATCAGGCAAATTAACCCTGTCATTCAACTTACACCGAATCAGCTTTCCATATGTGATAGTGTTCCCATTCAGCTCATGGCAATGGCAGACACTACAGGTCGATTCCCTTTTACATATCAATGGAATTATGCAAATAACCCTCTCAGTGGCGCTATTACCCAATCTTATTTAACCAATATTGGTGGTGCTTACTCCGTAACTATGCGGGATGCCTTCGGTTGTGAGCAAACTACAGCTAACACCCTGCTTCAAAATTCTGATCCGCCTGTTGGATTTAATTTGTTTTTAGATTCAGTAAGAGTGATTCCTCTATCTTATCCAAACATTCCCCTTGATAGTTTTATCATACCTCTTTCAGTAGTGAATCTGGGTAATTTTGTTTCAGTCCCACAGCCCACAGCCGTTCTAAATGATACCTTTTTTCCTGCATTGGCAGGATCTGGGCGACATTTAGTTACTTATAGCTATAATCAAGGAGTTTGTTCTTTTTCAAGCTCTGATACAATTGAAATCCTTACACAGCAGTCGGTTGATGTTGTAAATCTTGATCCGATAGCCCCTATTTATGAAGCTTGTACTGGTGATACTCTCAGATTTATTTTAAATAATTTTACCTTTTCACCAGAGCAAATTCTTTTTCCAACAAGTTCTACTACTTTTGATACCATTCGGGTAAACAATACCTCGCTTGTACAATTTGCAGGTGTTTTTTCAGGTTCAATACAGGTTGTAGTTCCCAACAATGCAGTTACGGGTAAAGTAGTTTTCAGAGATTCGGTTAGTTTGGATCGATATCAGGCTCCATTTTTCATCGTAGTTCATAATCCTGCAGTGGCACTTGGTTTGAATGGAATAGCTCAACCTCTTTGTTCAAATGATGACACTATATCGCTTTCAGGTTTTCCTTCAGGGGGATTTTTTAGTGCTTTTTATCTAAATAATCCTGTGGCTGTACCTTCCTTGATTCTTGGGAATCAATTTTTATTAACGAATATTTCTTCCTATGACTCTTTGAGCTCTAATCGACAGGTACTGCTTACTTACACTTATGTGCCAACCTATTCCAATGGGCAGGGATCTTGCCCCGCAGTTGTGGATAGTTTACTTACACTGGTCAATACAGTAGATCTTGACAGTGTTTCCTATTCACCAATTTCTGAGACAGAATCTAATGTTCCATTGACATTACTAACCCGATTGGTATGGCCTCTGAATAACAGAAATTTTCCAAGTCATTATATAGGTACCTATGTAACTCAAAATAATTTACAGGCTAATACCATTCCATTTAACCCTCTTACTGCGCTTTCAACTATAGATACTGTAATTTTTAATTTTAGTAATGGCATATGTCAAAATTCTTTAGAAACAGAAATTGAAGTGTGGAAAAGACCAACCATACTTGATTCTATCCCAGTTTGGATTTGTCAGAATGCAGATACAATTCGAATTCTAAGGAACACCAATGGCTTGCAAGTCATTGTAGGATCTCAATCGTCAGGGTTCTCAGATGCAAATTATGTTTATCAATTGAATCAAGTCACAGATACTCTTAATTTTGCTTATGATGAATACGTAAACAAAATGACACTCAGCTCCAGTGGAGGTGGGCTCAATGTGATCAGTAATACCCCTGGTTTTGAGATTTATGATTTTATTCCTTCAGCTGTGGTTGGTACCAGTACACAATTAGAAATCAAATTTGAATACGAAAGGTATACTAGTTTTTATACACCAACTCCATCCAATCCTGTAACTCAATATACAATTGCAAAAGTTCAAAAATTAGTTAATATTGAGATTCCGGTGAACGCACAAATTAATCCCATCATAACTTCTGATTCAATCTTTTGTCAGGATAATATCTCGCAACAGTTCACAGGAATACCCGGAGGCGGACAATACTTAATTGATAACAGGGTTATTACGGCTAATATATTTAATCCAAATTATTGGGCAGATTCACTGGGTGTGGGGAATCATAATTTGGTTTATGTATTTACAGGGAATGCATGTACCAGTTCAGATACCAGTAATATCGTTTTACCTGCTGTTTACTCTGTCACGATTTCCTCGGCAAACGGCCCTGAATATTGTAGGGAAGATGCCCCCGACCAGATTTCAGTCATAGCTTCCAATCAAGGTGTACTTGACAATGCGGCAGCTGTGTTTATTGTAAATACTGTATTCACAGGAAGTATTTTCAATCCGCGGGTAGCGCCGGTTGTGATAGGTTCTAATCAGGTGATTTATATCGCCAGAGATACTTTTGGATGTTCAGCTTCTGATACGGCAAATTTTATAGTTCATCCAATGCCCCAGTTGGCGATGGATACTTTTCAGAGCAGATACTGTTTGAATGATCCTCCTTTTGGAATCGACTTGTACGAACAGGCTATCAATCAACCTGCATGGACTTCCAGTCAGGGATATACAGTACCTAATATTCAAGTCAGTTTGACAGGAAGGGGAGTGGTTCCCTCTGGAATTAATCCACTATCTCCTGTTTATAATCCATCACTGGCTGGGTATAATGCGCAGAATGACACAATTACATATACTTATACCAATACATTAACAGGCTGTTCAGCAACACTGCAAAGGGTTACCTTTATTGATTCTTTGCCAATTGTAAGATTAGAGACAGATAGCTCCGGTTTTAGGGTGGGCTTGCAAAGCTTTTATTGTGAAAATAGGGATACCATTTTGGTTTATGGGTATCCAGATGATGGGAATGGGATACTGAGAAGAATTAGCAATACACAAGGATTTTCAAATTTTGATACAACACAGTATCCAGGCATTTTTATTCCTTTTGTCAACGGTTTTGTAAATCCTTTAGAAACTGAAATTATTGCGTATCAATATACAGATACAACTACGGGTTGTGTTGTTTTGGAAAATGAAACCATTACTATCAGGAATATTACCTCTCAAGTCCAAATTACCGGATTGCCTGATTCTACCTGTGCTCAAAATACGCAATTAAATTTGGGTACAACCGTACTTGGATCTGCAGTTTCTAATGGTACATTTTTTGCCTTATTTCCATCGGATTCCAGTATGATTACTACAGCAGGTACTTTTTCACCGGATTCCTCTGGTGTTCGTGACAGAGGCCGAAATGTCTATGTAGTTTATAGCTTTAACTCCAACGGTTGTGATGATATTCGTGTATATGATACCTGTTATATTAAACCCATGCCACAATTGGTGTTTTTTACACCTGGGGCAAGACTTTTTAATTCTTTAGATACGACTTATCATGTTTGTTTTAGTTCCAATCCCATTCGTCTGATAGGTCTTGATTTATACGAGGGTGGTATCTATCCTCTCATTACAGGCGGACCAACAGATTCACTTTTTACAGGTTTTGGCGTATCATATAATCCGTCTGACTCAGGTTATTATTATACACCTTCTTTAGCCTCCAACGGTCTTGATACAATTACCTTGCATTATACCAATATTTTAGGTTGTGAGGGAAGAGTAATAGATTCAGTGTATGTGGATACTTTACCTCCGCTTAGTTTTGTAGGGTTCAACTCATCTCAGTATAGAAATGCCGATTCAACCTATGTCTATTGTTCCAACGATCCAAGTCATTTGGTGATACCCAATCCATTTGGAGGTATGACCTATCTTAATTTTCAAATGATTCCTTCTGTTATTTTTGAATTAAATCCAGATTCCTTACTTCAGAATGGTCAGATGAGTCATTACAGGCTAGGCTATCACTATATTGCAGCCAGATATGCAAATGGAAGTGTTTGTATGGATTCCACCTATGTAAATTTAGAAATTCGCCCCATTCCACTATTAACTCTTGGTTCCAATTTGGGTGATTATTTTTGCTTGAGACAGTTGGATGATACCATTCGTTTATTTGCAAGTCCATCAGGTGGTCTTTTTTCGGAAATCACAACAGGTGTATTAGGTGGAATTCGTAATATCGATACCTTTACTTGTTTCATTCCTTCTGCTCAGATTGGTGAGCGTGTAATAACCTATTTATATACGGATACTTCTACGCAATGTTCCAATACGCTATTTGATACGATTAATGTATATAATGAACCCAGGGTAAATTTCTTGACTGCTGGTGGTTGTATAGGTGATTCAATCTTGTTCAGACCAGAGCCTACAGGTTTGGACGATGTATATTATTCATTAGATAGTATAAGTTTGATTATTTGGAACTATGGCGATGGTATAATTGATTCCGTTACACAGCTGAATAATAAAATTACTGTACCGCAGCGATATCATGTTTATCAACAATCTGGAGTGTTTTTCCCAACCCTTACCGTGTATAATGATGGAAGATGTTTTGAATCACAAGCTAGAAGAATTGTAATTTCTCCCAAAATTTTTGTTACAGATACCACACCCTATTTACAAGATTTTCTGGCAGGCCCTTCTGATTGGTATCAAGAAAATGGTGATATGACTATTGCTATACCTCAGGATTCATTATGGCAATGGGGCTTTGCAGATGGTCAACGAATTACTACAGTTTTAGATGCTAATCCTGTCTGGAAAACCAATTTGGATGGCGTGTATAACCAAGGTGATAATGCCTGGGTCTACAGTCCCTGTTTTGATATTTCATCTCTACGCAGACCGATGGTGGCATTGGATATTTGGAGAGATTCAAGAGAAGGGGTTGATGGCACAGTACTTCAATATTTGGCCCAACCCGATTCTGTCTGGAGGGTTTTGGGTAAAAGAGACAAAGGTTTAGCATGGTATAATCCATCATATGTAATAAGTGCTCCGGGAGAACAGGCAGGTACCCCCTTGGGTTGGTCTGGAACCTCATCAAGTTGGGAAGATGCCAGGTATCGATTAGACGTTGTTGGTGGTGATTTAAGAAATAAAAGGAATCTAAGATTTAGAGTTGCTTTTGCCTCTTCGCCAAATACTGTAGTTGGAAATTTAGAAGGTTTTGCCTTTGATAACTTCTTTGTTGGCAATAGAACCAGGTCTGTACTTTTAGAGCATTTTACTAACCAAAGTTTTCCAGGAATTGCTACAGTTGAAAGAAAATTGTACGATACCATTTATGACAATTTATACGGTAGAGATTTAAGTTTAATTCAGTTTCATACAGAGTACAACAGTTTTGATTTATTACATCAGCAAGCGCAAAATGTATCAAATTCAAGAGTACTTTACTATGGAATTAATAATTCCAATCAGATTAGAATCAACGGTCAGTCTTTTATTAACAGAACCTCAGAGTTGATTCCGGTGGCACCTGATACAGTATCACATTTAGAGTTGCTGGATATGCAAATGTTGCAGGATGCCCGATTTAAGATTAAGCTTTATCCGGTACAAATTCAAAATGGTAATCTAACTGTAACTGCTGATATAACTGCACTGCAAGACATATCAGCTGATGATTATGCCTTTCATGTTGTCGTAACAGAAGATTCTATCACTGCAGTTCAAGGGCATAAACTAATGTCTGTTGTAAGGAATATGCTACCAGATGCGAGTGGTACTGATTTACCGGATACCTGGGTTGCAGGCGACCTAATCCAACATAGTTTTAATTGGAATTTTGGAGCAGTAAATATTAATTACAAGCCTGCCCAGCTAAAAGTTGTCGTTTTTGTTCAAAATCGCAACACCAAAGAAGTGTATCAGGTATCTACCTCAAGAAATTTAAATGCATATAATGGTCCCCTTCCGAATGGTTTAGATCAAGTTCCAATGGAAGATGGTGCTGAGATTCTAGATGTCAATTTATTTCCAAATCCAACTCAAGATGGATTTACTGCAGATTTTAACAGGGAACTTGTTGGTAACTACGAATGGAGATTAATGGATATTTTGGGAAGAGTATTACAAAGAGGGGAATTGCAAGCCGGCACTAAATCAGTATATGTGAACACAGAAAATTATAGCCCTGGATTTTATATTTTCAGTGCAAACAATGAATCTGTTTATGTACAAAGAAAATTAGTAATAGAAAGATAATGAACTAAAAGCATGAGATATTTTTTCTTTTATATTTGCCTCATTCTATTTTCTGAGTTGCATGCTCAATGTGGATCAGGTATTCAAATTTTAAATTCATCAGGGATCAATGTCATCCCAACACCTGCCAATGTATCCCCATGTGGAGCTGTAGATTGCGCAGAAATTTGTCCTAATGGTCTTACAACATATTCACTTTCCATTGCTGGTGTAGGAGGAGGGGCTTCTTATAATTGGTCTTTTGGAAGTGGGGTGACAATTCTTTCAGGTAATTCGAATTCATCCTCACTACTAATTAGTGTTTCCAATAGTACCACAGTAAGAGCTGTAGTGAATAATGGATGTACTGATACATTTGATATAGAATTGATTAATACCTTACCAATACCAAATATTGTTGTTTCTAATCAAAGAGGAGGGAATGCCAGCAGTTCATTATCAGCATGTCAAGGAGACTCTTTAAAACTTTATTCTACCTCTAATCCCATTTATTCTTATTTATGGAGTAATGGCGCCACCACAGATAGCCTTTCTATTTTAGTGGCCGGGAGTGGTACAATAAGTTTGGATGTTACAGATTTACAAGGGTGCATATCACGAAATTCAGTAAGTTTAACTTCAAGAAGAAAACCTAATTTAACCTCTCTTATTTTACAAAATGATACTCTCTGTTATGGTGAAAGAATCCAAGTGAGAGATTCCATTTCAAATGCAGCCGCCATTACTTCTGGTGGTGGATTAATTACAATCAACTGGAACTTATTTGGTTCGAGTGGATCTCTTGAAAATTTATCAACCTCACTTAGTAGCTGGCAACCTAATTTGGTTAATCAATCGGGTGCTTTTTTTATCTCCGTTTATGCAGTTTCAGATTATGGAAATGGTAATTTTTGTACCAGTGCCATAGATACTTCTACTCAAATTGTTGTTTTAAATGAGATCAATTCCAGAATTCTTGTAAATGGCTCCCCAAATAACCAAACTGGACCCAATGCAATTTGTATGAATTCAAGCTTCACTTTGGCATCTAGTTTAAATCAATTTTATGGAAGGCAAATGAGTTTGTTGTGGAATCAAAATGGTTCCAGCCCAATTCAAACAAATACTTTTTACAATACTGTAAGTCTAGGGAATACAGATACCTTATTTTTTATACAAAATAATATCCCTAGAACTTATTTATACGCTGTTACATTCACAGACAATCTCACAGGTTGTAGTCAAACTGACGAAATCGAAGTGGAGGTCAAACCCATACCTGAACTTAGTTTTTCTCCATCCAATCCTCAGTCTATCTGTCAGGGAGATACAATTACGATTTCAATAAATCCTCCCACAAACGGTTTGGTCGTAAATTCATATAATTGGAGTGAAATTATTCCAATTACTTCTCCATCAGCCGTAAGCTATAATTCGAATAATTCTGCAGTCACAGTAGCTAATCTCACTGCTAATTCGTATTTTAACGTTCAGGCTGCAGCAACAAATGGTTGTGTAAATTCCGTTATTGATACCATATTAGTCACAAATCAGCCTACTGTTCAAATCAATTTAAGTCAGGTAGGACCCGTATGTTCAGGTACGCCTATCAATATTGGAATTGACCCCTCAAGTTTAGGTTCTGGAAACTTAGCATATCAATGGATTATTGGAGATAGCATTTTTCTTGCTGATTCAATTCCGTCCGGTCTTTTTGTTAGTGGTACAAATCCAAATGGTACATTTAGATATTTACCTTATAACCTAAGCAATCAATTAGACACCCTACCTATTTCTGTTATTGTCAGAAATCAGGCAGGTGGTTCTTGTTTGGGAAGAACGAACTCTCTTACTGGACTTATTGTCCGACCTCAGGTTGTTGTCCAAATACCATCTGTCCCTTCTCAGTGTAAGGGAGATTCTATCAACTTAAATGCTCAGGTGATTAGCGGTACCAGTGGATCAACCTATAACTATTTTTGGTTTTTGCCAGCAGATATCAGTGGACCTGCTACACAAAGAAATTTTAAAGGTCTGTTAGATATAAATGCTTCAAGTCCCACTCAGGTAATTGTCAGAGCCACTGATCAAAATTTTTGTTCAGGTAGGGATACCATATCAATTCAAAGTAGTATTTGTAATACAACTCCCCGACTGAGGTTATCTAACGAAAGGTTTTGTATTGGAGATACAGTTTTTTTTAATGTACGCGGTCATTCATTTACTTCTTGTTCAACCCTCCTGGGAGTTCAATGTCCTGTAGCTACCCCAGGAACTTGTTCTGACAATACAGCAAACTATAGTTTATATAGAACGCTCTTGAATAAAACGAGGCTTTATTCCCTTGACTTTAATGGCATAATTACTACATCAAATGATACTTTTTTTAATGTGAGAATTGGATCTAATATGCCAGATACAGTTTATTATACTTTGTATTTGGGCTATCAGGAAGAAATACATAAAGATGTAGATTTAACTACTGGGGTAACAGACTGCCAAATAATATATGAAAACGTGTTTGATAATATATTAAGTGGTTATATTATTATAAATAAACCACAAATTACAGTACGGGATAGCATAACAACCTGCCTCAATCAAAACATACAATTGGAAGCTAGTTGTACTGGTTGTGTAGGGAGTGCACAATACAATTGGGGCATTGGAGCAAATCAGATTGCTTCCGTTCGAAGTACTAATAATTTAAATCAGTTTGAGACGGTCGTAAATCAAAATGTGTTGGGTTCTGGTGTTTATACAGTAACCGTATCAGATGAATATAATTGTACTGCTACTGAGGCAACTGTAGTTAATTTACAATCTTCTCCCGGCTTGTATGTTACTGAAGTGGGCGGAACTGACTCTGTTACAATGGCTAATTTTTGTCCTACTTCTTCAGTCGCTATTCGTGCTACTACGACAAACGCTTGCTCGAATTGTAATTATATATGGTCCACAGGTCAGGCTTCACAATCAATAACCATTAATCAAACTGGTTTTTATTCTGTTACTGTGCAACAAAATGATTGTATTGAAAATACAACAGTAAGTGTGCAACCTTTTGCCCAACCTGCCCCTTCAATTATTGGGTCGAATGGGAATAGTATCTCTAATTTTAATATTTGTGGAGGAATAGATACGATTCAGATTGACCCCAGCTCATGTGTGAATTGTTCTTATCTGTGGAATACTGGAGCAACGACACCTTACCTCTATGTAAATACAGCGGGAGGATATTTTGTCAGAGCTATCGACACCAACGGTTGTATTGGTTATTCCAACCCCATTTTAGTTAATAATTCAATTGTAGGCCAGAATAGTGTAGCCACGGCAAACCCCTCTCAAATTTGTAATGGAGGGCAAAGCACCTTATCCGTTTCAGCCTGTGCAGGTTGTTCCTATCGTTGGGTACACGTAAACACTGGAACAATTACTACTGGCAGACAAATACAAGTATCCCAGCCAGGTAATTATTATGCTATTATTAGAAATGCAGATAGTTGTGAATATAGCTCAAATATCGTTCCCATAACACAACAATCGGTTGCCGCACCACAAATATTCTCTAATACAACTGTCTTATGCTCCTCTACTCAACAGGCTCAGCTGAGCTTTCAAAATACAACGGGTATGGTTGCCTACCAATGGTACAGAAACGGGCAGGTAATTTCCAGTGCTACCAGCTCGATTTTAAACACAGTACAGACGGGATCCTATTATTGCATGGTTACCTTTTTAAACGGGTGCAGAAACAATTCTAATTCAATTCAAATAAATTCGGGTACTTTCGCCCCCAGTTTAAGTGCCTCCAATACTGTTGTTTGTAGTGGTCAAACAGTGACATTAGCCACCCAAACAGGAGCAGGATTTTCTTATCAGTGGTATAAAGATGGTGTTTTACAAACCGGCCTAAGCACTTCATCAATTTATAATGCGAGTTTACCTGGAGATTATTACGTAAGAGTAACAGACAATAATGGTTGTGTTTCTTTGACCAATATTATAAATCTGACAGTTTCATCTATCAACACTGTAAATGCCCTAACAAGTGCTGCTACTATTTGCCCAGGGGAAACAGCTACCTTAAGTGTAACACTCTGCCCTGGTTGTTTGTATCAATGGTATGATGCCATCACGGGTAATCCGATTCAAAGCACAAGTACTACTTCAAATTTTAATTACCAAACCACTGGTTCCGGACTTTTTTATGCAAGAGTAAGTAATGGATTTTGTACTACCAATTCAGATACTGTACAGGTATCTTTATTGCCTGTAATTACACCCCCAATTAATTCCACCTCCACTTTTGTGTGTGATGGTGTGGCTCCTCAGGTATTTACGCAGTCTTGTGTAGGATGTAATTATACTTGGCTATTGGATAGTGTGCAAATTTTTGGAGCATTGAATGATCCATTTTATAACATAATTGATACTTCTGCCTATGGAGCCTACCAGGTTGTTGTAACATATCAAAATGGTTGTTCAGACACCTCTGCATCTTTACAAATTGCCAATGGAAGTTATGACTTGTTTATTAAGGCAGATTCTACGAATCCCCAATCCGTTATTGTTTGTAATGGAAGTAATGTACAGCTTTCAATAGATAGTATCCAAACTACTTCTCTGAATTGCAGTCTAGGTTGTACCTTTAGTTGGATCAGAAATAATATACCAGTAACACCTTCAAACACACCTAATTTTACCCTAAACACAGGTGCAGCCTATTATCTGTTAATGACTGATTCAAGAGGTTGTAGGGAACAATCCAACACACTGACAATCAGAGAGGAAATCTTACAGCCTGTACTCTCAGCCAATCCAACTTTATTATGTGGCTCACAGCCCGTCACCTTGCGAGTGAGCACCTGCCCTAGCTGCTCCTATGAATGGTATCAAGGGGTGACTCCCTTATTTCTCAATCCATTGGATACTAGTTATGTGACAAGTGCAGTGGGGGTTTATTTTGTAGACGTTACCAATAATAATTGTGTGGCAAGAACACCTTTGGTCTCCGTAAATAATGTTCCCGCCGTTCCTCTGCCCATCAATTCAACAAATTTAAATATTTGTAATGCTGATACGGTAAGTCTCTTTATGTCAGCTGCAAACTGCAGCTCATGTACCTATCAGTGGTTGTTGAACGGATCTCCGATAACAGCGGCTACCACCCCTGTTTATGTTACTAATACACCTGGAAATTATCAGTTGGAAAGAACTTTTTTAGGTAGTAATTGTAAGGATAGTTCTGCTGTTTTAGGATTAGATAATTTAAGTCCACCCTTGGGATTTGGCTTAGACCTTACTGCTGTGAACTATAGCGTTCTTGCTTCTACTTTAGGTAGTCAGGTTAATTTGTACAATGCAGTTTTGCCAGCTTACCTAGGAGCAACTTCTTCCGGTGTTTTTTATAGTCAACCCTTCAACGCAGCCTTGTCACAGAATTCCGGAATGAGCCCTGCGCCCAGCTATCATATTTTTCATTCTGATACTTCCGGATCAGGTTTTCATAGAATATTTTACCGTTTTGATCCCTTAGGTTGTAGTTTTATTGATGACGATATTTTACTTGTTTTAGATGATCCCAATATCACTATAACCAATTAAAATCTGAATGCGC
>CAZNNX010000012.1:32069-35236 GCA_964574485.1 uncultured Saprospiraceae bacterium
GAATGCGCCTCAGTATGAGGCTTGTGTTTCGGATACAATTACACTAACCGTATCGGGCTTAGGTTTTCTTATAGATTCAGTATATCTTTTTGATTTAAACAATAATTACAGAGCTGTCGCCTTAAGTTCCACAAATCTTATTCCTTCCACTTTGGGTACAACTACTGTATGGAATGGAACTATCCGTTTTGCAGTTCCAGATTGGTCTATCGGATCTTTTGTAAGGGTAACTTCTTTACTAAGTGACACTTTCTTCACTCCCTTTCTTTTAATTCATAATACAAATCTGGATATTTCCGGGTTGCCATCCTTTGTTTGTTCCAATGGAATGCCAGTGAATTTGACAGGTACCCCCTCTGGTGGATATTTCACAGCCCAATATAGTTTTGGCAGTAAATTACCTGTCGGTACCTCTATCTCAAACGCCTTTGCCTCTCAGACCTTTTTACCCACAGCTATGCCTTTGAGCTCCTATGACACAAATATGGTGCAAACTGTCAGGGTTTTTTATAATTATGTAAATCGATTTACCAATGGGATTGCTTGTCCTCAGGTGGATACAATTTCAAGATTTGTTACGGCAAGAGCTGTTTTTCTGGACTCAGTTAAATACAACCCCATTTCTATTTCTCAGGATCGAGAGCTATTGAGTAATTTGGTATACAGAGTTTATCCCTATCAATCACAGCCCTCCTGGATTCGCAGAAATACGAATTCCAATATAGGGTTTAGTGGTAATTTTACTTTTCCTGCGGGGAATCCAATTGATTTCCTCCCTTCTAATGCAGGTGTAGGGAAACATGCAATGTCTTATATTGTGCAGAATGGTTCTTGTTTCAACCAGATTACGGATAGCATCACCGTAATTCCTGCTCCTAATTCAATAGGTATTCCAGATTCTATTTGCAGAAATCAAACCTTTAGCTCATTTGGTAGATCTTTGCCCTTATTCAGCTATTTTGATGGGCCAAATACGGGTGTCTTCCCTTCTTATATTTTATCTGATACAATACATCAAATTCGATTCAGCGGACTGGGTTTGGTGCAAACTAACAGTACTTTGAATTTAGAACAATTTACTTATGATCCTTTATTAGTGCCGGGAGCTAATGATCTTTTAAGTATTGAATATTGGTATAAAAAAATTGAGAGAAGAAATGGAATACCAATTGATACAATAGAATATGTTGTCGGTTCAATTAAAATACCTGTTTTCATAGATACTGTTCAAAGTGTTGATATTATTGATAGCGTGGTGTTGAATTCCTATTGTGAGATCAATCAATTTTATCTTCTTTCGGGTTCTCCGAGTGGCGGGTATTTTACACTGCAGGGAGGAACAGGCTCCTATGCGATTACCGACACCCTAAACAACAGTATTATTAATCCTTATCTTGTTCATCAAAATGAGAATAGTACTACAAATTATACAATTTCCTATATACGACCCGGACTGGTTTGTTTAAATTCAGATAGTAAAACCATTACCATACCAGAACCCATCGATCCCAGTTTTGGAACCCAAAGTGGTAGAACTGCCTTTTGCAGAACAGATCCCATTGATCCAATACTAACAAATGCTGTGGGTAATTTTACGAATACATTATTGATAAACGGGGTAACTCAACCAGGAATTTATGTAAATCCCATAGCACTTAATCTGGGGAATCAAGTACTTACACATGTGGTAAATGATACGGCCTTTAATTGTTTGTATACTGCAATTGATACCTATCTCATTCACCCCTTACCTGCACCCAGGTTGATTCAACCAGACACCTTTTTATCCTTTTATTGTACAAATGGGTTGAAAGATACGATTCGGGTAAGCCCAAGACCTTTATGTGATTTAATTTTACCAGGTGGTTTGACAATTTTGACGGAAGGATTTGATTCTCTAGCCTTCCCTTGGATTGTAGAATCCCAGGGTCCTGGAAATTCATGGGTGAGGTCTGGAATTTTGCCCTACGCAGGATTGGGTACTGCCTTTGTCAATACTTCCAATGACAATGACAATACCTGGATGTTCACACCCAATTTAAATCTTACAACTGGTCAGACTTATCAAATTCAATTGGTTGCCGCAGCTGGAAATTGTAATCCACCTCCTTGTCTTCCCGCTTCATTCCGCATTAAAGTAGCAGCAGGTGCCTCAATTGCAGCCCAGACACAGCCCCAAGCACAGTTGATTGTAGATACATCAATCAGCCATACTTTTTACCAACCTTATACCTTTACTTATACCCATACAGGATTAAGTGGAAATTATAACTTTGGATTTCAATGTTATTCAGGTATAGATGCCAGATCTTTAACATTTGATGACCTTAAAATTATAAATACTTCGATCAACGGTTGTGTACAAGGTGGTGTGGGTACTTTAGTAGGACCCGGTATCTCTTTCATAAGTGATTCTACCTATACTATTGATCCACGAGTTGTTGCTCCGGGGACCTATAACTACAGATATGTTTATCGGGATGCTCTAACAGGCTGTTCTGATAGTAGTCAGCATATTGTTCAAATGAGGGCACATCCGCTTCCCAGCTTTAATAATTTAGATTCTAGTTATTGTGATAATGCTGCTTCAACGCCATTAATAGGTAATCCGTCTGGAGGTGTTTTCTCAGGTATTAATGTTGTTGGTTCATTTCCTACTTATTTTTATGATCCCAATCAAGGGGTGAATCGAGGGGTAGTAACCTACACCTACACGGATCCTGCTACCACCTGTGTCAGTTCAGTCAGAGATACTGTAACAGTAACTTCTATTGCAGATAGTGCTGCAATTATCAATATTTTACCCACTGGGTACTGTGTAAACATAGATTCAGTTTTGCTCGATGTTAGTACAGTATTAGGAGCACCCTTTCCTGGTAAATTTTATGGTCCTGGTGTAAGGAAAGGTCTTTTGGGCCCTCAAATAGCTACATTCTTTCCAGATTCAGCAGTTATAGATGCAGGCAGGTATGGAAATATGACTCTAACTTATATCTACCTCACAAATAGCGGGTGTGTTGATACTACAAGAATTACTACGCGTATTCATGCGATGCCTGAGTTAAGTTTCACTAATTTGCCGGATAGCGTTTGCTCAAATGCAGATACCATCATTCTTCGGGTATCGAATTTGGCAAGATTGGGACCTAACGGAACTCCTACACGAA
>CAZNNX010000013.1:0-28031 GCA_964574485.1 uncultured Saprospiraceae bacterium
GACTTATATCTCAAGCCTCCTTTGGATTGGCTCTTGTTGTGGGGCCAGAGAATAAGCTACTGGGAATCATTACTGATGGTGATTTGAGAAGGGCTTTTGAAAAAAATCAGGCAAAATCAAACTATCTCCTCCAGGCAGCGGAAATTATGACGGTTGATCCTATCTGCATTCAATCAGATCTAAGTTTGGCAGAAGCTGAGCAATTGATGATTCGCCATAAAATTACAGCAGTTCCCGTGGTGAATTCAGGAATCCTGTTGGGTTTACTTACCAGAAATCAAATAAACAATGGGTAATATATCATTATTATACGAGCAGTTACAGCACAACAGATTTTTAATTGCCGGTCCTTGCGTGATAGAATCCATGGAAATCATGCAAGCTATTGCTGAGGAATTACAGACAATCAAGAGAAGTACCAAATGGACAATCATTTTCAAAGCTTCTTTCGATAAGGCAAATCGTAGTTCAATACAAGGAAACAGGGGTCCGGGTCTTGAAAAAGGTCTGGAAATTTTAGATCAGATTAAGAAAAAGTATCAGTTTCCCATACTTACAGATATCCATGAGAGTTGGCAGGCAGAACCTGTTGCTGAGGTAGTAGATATAATTCAGATTCCAGCCTTTCTTTGCCGGCAAACGGATTTACTTAAGGCTGCGGCGAATACCGGAAAAATTGTGAATGTAAAAAAAGCACAATTTCTTTCAGGAAAAGACATGTTTTATGTAACTGAAAAATTAAAATCTACCGGTAACCAACAAATTTTACTTACAGAAAGAGGAACTCAGTTTGGATACAACAACCTGGTTGTAGATTTGAGGGGCACAGCTGATATGATGGACTATGGATATCCGGTGATAATGGACTGCACCCATGCTGTACAGAAACCCGGAGCAGGTGCCGGGAAATCCTTGGGGGAAAGTCAGTATATACCCATTTTGGCCAAAGCGGCTGCGGCCATTGGAGTTAAAGGATTTTTCATGGAAACGCATCCAAGCCCGGATATGGCACTTTCCGATGGGCCCAATATGATTCCTTTAGCAGAATTACACGCTTTAATTCGCAAGCTTGAACTTATTTCAAGAGCCTCCGGCACTTAAAAAAATACATATGCTTTTTCCAATTATTTTACTAAGCTTTATTTTTCTTGTATTGGCTTTTTTGCTAAATCCTTCAAATGCTGCTACGCTTTTATCCGGCTACAATAGTCTGAGTCCGGAAGAGCAGAAGAATTTTCCTATAAAGGAATATTTGCAGTTTTTTAAAAAGTTTCACCTTTTCTTGTCTGGCAGCCTCTTGTTTCCAGGAATTTTATTTTGGTATTTCGAATGGGACCAATTCGCTGCTATGTTTTTGAGTATTTATCCTTTAGCGGCCTATTTGTTTTTTATTATCAGATCTGCCCGATATTACAAGCATGCAAGAGTAAGAAGTCAACCCCTGGTTATTTTGATCGTAATAGCTGCCATTCTTTTTGTGGGTAGTATTTTGTATTGGGGGTCTAAAAAAGATGCTATTCGGGTGCAAAATCAAACTTTACAGATCGAAGGGATGTATTCCCTGGAAATACCTAAAGAAAAAATTCGCTCTGTCGAGTTGGTTGATTTCCTCCCAGAGTTGACGATGAGAACCAATGGTTTTGCCATGGGCCAGGTTAAAAAAGGGTATTTTTTAAGCAAAGCAAATCAAACTATATTTTTGTTGGTATATAGCAATCAAGGTCCTTTTCTACATATAGAAAATACGGAAGGAGAGCATTTTTATATAGATGGGGAAAAAGAACAAGTAAAAAAATCTCTCAAGGAGTTAAAGGGTAAAGACTAATCGGTTTTTTTTCCTTTTTTCCCGGCCAGTTGGTACAGAGCCTTGAGCCTTTGATCCAGGAACAGGATTGTTTTTTTCAGCTTAGGTGTATTGATTTCATTGACAAAGGATTCTCTAATGGGAGTGTAGGCAGGGAAAGGTTCATCCAAGGTTTCATTTAATTTTCGGAGCATTAACCCATTAAGCGGATAATCGCCACTTTTTTCATGAAAATAGGCAACAAAAACGGCTGCCGTGTCTGAAAGTGAAATTTCTGGATCAGGTTTCATTTCACTGTCGAGGAAAATACCTTTTCTTGTTCCTTGTGACAGGGTTCTTGCATCTTTGTCAAAACAAAAATAAACAGGACAAAAATCAAAAGAATCTTTGAAGGTAGAAAAAAGAGTTTGATTGATGGCATCTCGCATGTCAGTGGTTTCCTGAAGCATGGCTTCCAGTTCTTTTCTTCTGGAGGGTTTTAGCTTTTCATTTTTTAAATTAGCCTCCAGGGCAGCTATTTTTGATTGATAGGTTTTCAATCGAACAACAATCACTCCTTTACTCTTTAGTAATTGAATCGCTTCGGTGGCCGCATTTCGGTCTTCTTTATTGTTTATTGTAGGTTGGCTGTAAAGTGGCCAGCTTAAGATTGCCAGAAAGAGGCAGAATAAATTATTTTTCATGGTCTTCTATAAATTTAATATTTCTTTCCAACCCTTTCAGGCCAGTGCGCTTTAGGGCTGATTTTTTTAAAACAATTTGAAAAACTTCTTCGCTGATTTCCTTCCATTCGGTCTCGTGTAAAGATTTGAATGCCTCTGTTGGTCTGAATCTTTCTTCTTGTTGTGCTTTGGAAAATCGATTCCAGGGGCATACTTCCTGACAGATATCGCAGCCGAAAATCCACTCTTTGTATTGTCCTTTAAAATGGTTGGGTATTTCATCCTTAAGTTCAATCGTTAAATAAGAAATACATTTTGATCCATCCATGATGTAGCCCTTTTCAGAAATGGCCTGCGTCGGACAGGCTTCAATACATTTTCTGCAGCTACCGCAATAGTCTTTTAATGGGGCATCATATTGAAAGTCTAGATCAAGAATTATTTCTGCCAAAAAAAAGTATGACCCCTTTTGAGGATGTATCAACAAGGTGTTTTTTCCCACCCATCCCAAACCTGAGCGTTTGGCCCAATCTCTTTCCAATACAGGGGCAGAATCAACAAAACATCTTGCGTGAAAATCTCCTTCCAGGTCTTTAAGCTCAGAAACCAGTTGCCCTAATTTATCTTTCAAAACAAAGTGGTAATCTTCACCGTAGGCATAGCGGGCAATTTTATAAGTTTTTTCCTTTAATTCTTCTTCTGGAAAATAATTAAAAACAAAAGAAATGACCGTTTTCGCTCCTTCAACAAGTTTTCTTGGGTCCACTCTTTTGTCAAAATGATTTTCAAGATAACTCATTTGCCCTTGAAACCCATTATTGAGCCATTGTTCCAACCTTCTGGCCTCTTCATCCATGAATAGGGCCTTAGAAAAACCGACGGAGGAAAATCCCAATGCCAGGGCTCTTTCTCTGAGCCATATCGTTCTTTCTGTTTTTGTCATGTGCAGAGGTTGCCCTCGGTATTTTGTTTATTGCAATGGTGCGCCACAAGATTTGCATTTGGTTGAACCTGCTTCACACATAACAGAACAGTATTTACATTTGATAGGTTGTTTTTTTGCTTCCTCAGCCGACTTGGCGGCTTCTTCCTCTTTTTGTTTTTCTTTTTCTGCGGCATCAGCAGCATTGTTTTTCTCCTCTATTCTTTCCAAAATATCATTCATTCTTTTTTCCGCTGCCTTTAATGATTCCAGTATCGAAGCACTAATCGCATTTGCCTCATTTGTGTTGCTGACACGGGCAGATGAAAGATTGTTTTTAGCTTGATATAAGATTTCTTCATTGGAATAATTGGCAGTTCTTGCCGCAGAGATATCTGCTTCTTCCTTAGCTGTTTGTGTCACTTTTGAGTAAAGCCCCGGTAAATTGTTCATGAGACTTTCAATATCATTCAGATGATTTACAAAAGCAGGTCGGGCAGTTTTATTTGCGGCTACGAGAGCGTTCAATTTGGCGTCGCCATCTTGTAGCTTTTTAGCATCTTCCATTTGTTGAATCGCATCTTTTTTTACATACTCTACGGCTGGGCGAAAGGCTGGAAATTTGGCACTTATGCCTTCTAGATCTTTTATATTTTGTTCAAATCTTTTTAGTTCAGCCTCAGGTGTAGAGGAGCAGGCTGTAAATAAAGTGAGACCTAAAAGAATGAAGAGATAATGTATTTTCATGGTGTTGAATGTTTTTGTTTGTTCGAAATTGCTAAAAAATTGCTGTAATTCAAAATCTTCCTGGAAGATAGTGATTGCGTTAACAAGAACCTTTCCTTTTTTATATTGTTTCCTAGCTTACAAATCAATTATTTACGGGACTATTTTTACCTTTGCGGAAGTAAATTTGAAATCAAAATGTCAAAATCATTAATCTCTTATCAAAAAGGGAAGCTAAAAAAAGAGGAGTTGGTTCGTCTGTATCATGCCTTGTTGAAACCAAGGATGATTGAAGAAAAAATGTTGGTTTTATTGCGTCAGGGTAAAATCAGTAAATGGTTTTCAGGAATAGGTCAGGAAGCCATTGCCGTAGGTGTCACCGAAGCGCTGGAAGCGGATGAATTTGTGTTTACCTTACACAGAAACCTTGGTGTTTTTACCAGCCGGAATGTTCCATTTGACAGACTGTTTTGCCAGTGGCAAGGGAAGATGTATGGTTATACCAAGGGGAGAGACCGATCTTTTCATTTTGGTGTTCCCGAGCATCATATTGTTGGAATGATTTCTCATTTAGGACCTCAACTGGCTTTGGCTGATGGGGTGGCATTGGCACATAAATTGGGTAGAGAGAAGAAAATTGCGGTAGCCTTTTCCGGGGAAGGAGGTACCAGTGAGGGAGATTTTCACGAGGCTTTAAACACGGCTGCTGTTTGGAAACTACCTGTTTTATTTGTTATAGAAAACAATGGCTATGGATTATCAACACCCAGCTCTGAGCAATTTGCCTGTGCGCATTTGGTTGACAAGGCAATAGGTTATGGTATGAAGGGTCTGAGAATAGATGGCAATAATATTTTGGAAGTTTACAGTACAGTGAAAAATCTGGCAGCTGAAATGAGAAAAGATCCTCACCCCGTCCTCCTGGTTTGTGATACATTTCGGATGAGGGGACATGAAGAGGCCTCTGGTGTTAAGTATGTCCCTAAAGATTTGATCGAGTCCTGGGCGAAAAAAGATCCAGTAGTAAATTATGAGCATTATGTTCTTGAGGAAAAAATTTGCTCTGCTGAGGAAATTCAAAACACAAAAAATACATATAAGACAGAAATTGAATCCGGACTTTCCCTGGCCCATGAGCAACCACCCATTGAGGCGGACATCCAAAGAGAAATAGACGATGTTTATGCCCCTTATACCTATTTGGAAACAAAGCCCAGTCAGCCTGAAAAAACTACGGAAAGAAGATTTGTAGATGCTATTTCAGATGCATTAAGACAGGCAATGGAAAAGCATCAGAATTTGGTTCTGATGGGTCAGGATATAGCTGACTATGGTGGGGTATTTAAAATTACGGATGGATTTGTTTCACAGTTCGGTAAGGATAGAGTTCGGAATACGCCATTGTGTGAAAGTGCTATTGTGGGTGTTGGTATCGGATTAGGCATAAAAGGATACAAGGCAATGATGGAAATGCAATTTGCCGATTTTGTCACTTGCGGATTTAACCAGATTGTAAATAATGCTGCCAAAATGCATTGGAGATGGGGCCAGGCAGTTGATTTGGTAATAAGGATGCCAACAGGTGCCGGTACAGGTGCCGGACCCTTCCATTCACAGAGTAATGAGGCTTGGTTTTTTCATACGCCGGGATTAAAAGTGGTTTATCCCTCCAATCCTTATGATGCTAAAGGTCTCTTGCTCGCGGCTTTTGAAGATCCAAATCCGGTTATTTACTTTGAACATAAGCTTTTGTATCGCAGTATCGAGGCCGCTATACCAGACGAGTATTATACAGTCGAAATTGGAAAGGCTCAGGTGGTGAAAGAAGGTCAAAAAGCTTCTGTTATCACCTATGGAATGGGTGTGCATTGGGCAAAACAAGTCATAGCCGAAATGGATTTGGATATAGAAATCTTAGATCTTAGAACTTTGTTGCCCCTAGACTATGATGCGATCCAGACGACAGTTCAAAAAACGGGTCGCGTTTTGGTTTTGCACGAAGATAGTCTTACAGGTGGACCCGGAGCGGAAATAGCTGCTTACATATCTGAACATTTATTTGAATTTTTAGATGCACCGGTAATAAGGATAGCCAGTTTGGATACACCTATTCCTTTTACAACTGTATTGGAACAGAATTATTTAGCCTCCTTCAGATTAAAGGATGGACTAAAGCGCTTGATGGAATATTAAAGCTTGGAACCATGATTGATTTTCAGAATACAGAAATTTCTTTTGAAAGAAAAACAAATCAAGATTTAAAGAAAATGTCTTGGCTTTTCGGCATGATGAGTAAACCCTGGTTGGTTCAATGGGGAAGTAAACTCACGCTATGGGGCCTATCTATAGGACTACCCATTCAAGGTTTGATACGCAAGACAATTTTTGATCAATTTTGTGGAGGTGTATCTTTGGAGGATAGTAAAAAAACAATTGAAGCTTTGGCGCAGTATCAGGTAGAAACTGTTCTGGATTATGGGGCAGAGGCGAAATCTTCAGAGGCTGATTTTGAAAAAACCTTACAGGAATTTAAAAGTGTTTTGGATTTTGCTGCAGAAAATAAATCTGTTGAAATCATTTCAGCCAAAATAACAGGAATAGCATCCTTCGAAATTTTGGAAAAAAAGAGTGCGGGTATTCCCCTCACTGAGATTGAGCAGAAATCTTGGGAGAAAACCATGAGCAGGTTAGATCAATTGTGTCAACATGCTGAACAAAAAAAGGTTTCTATTTTTATTGATGCGGAAGAAAGTTGGATTCAACAGGCCATAGACGATGCTACTGATGAAATGATGGCAAAATACAACAGGGAAGCTCCCATTGTTTACAATACCTTTCAAATGTACAGGCATGACCGCTTGGATTTTTTAAAAGCTTCACTGAAGAAAGCGGAAGCCGGAGCTTACATTTTGGCGGCAAAGATTGTTAGGGGTGCTTATATGGAAAAAGAAAGAGCCAGAGCTATGGAGAAAGGCTATGCTTCTCCAATTCAAAAGACAAAAATGGATACAGACAGGGATTACAACGAAGCTCTATTGTTTTGTTTTGAAAATATGCAAAATACAGCACTATGTTTGGCGAGCCATAATGAACAGAGTACCCGCCTGCTTGTAGATTTGATAGAGGAGAAAGGGGTAGATAAAAAACATCCACATCTCAGCTTTTGCCAATTGTATGGTATGAGTGATCATTTAACCTTCAATTTGGCTAAAGCAGGCTTCAAAGTTGGCAAGTATGTTCCTTTTGGACCCATCAAGGATGTGGTGCCCTATCTGATTCGAAGAGCACAGGAGAATTCTTCTGTGAATGGAGAAGTAGGCAGGGAATTGCAAATGATACAAAAAGAACTAGAAAGAAGAAGAAAATAATTTGTTATCATGTCGTTAATGTAGTAGAGAAAAATGGCAAGTCGAATCTATTTTTTGTAATATTACAGACATGCGCAGGAATATCATATAGATATAGAGGATATGAATCAAACGAGTTATCACATATTAGTACAAAAGCTTGACGAATTTATTCGAAAATATTACGTCAATCAGCTGATTCGTGGCTCACTTCATAGTATAGCCCTTCTTTGTGTTTTGTGGATAAGCTTTGTACTTTTGGAATATTACGTTTTCAACGCCTCAGTTTCCTCTATAGCTTTTCGAAAAACTCTTTTTTATACCTTCTCCTTTACTCTGGTTTCTGCCTTATCTTTTTGGATTGGAATTCCTGCCATTCAATATTTTAAGCTGGGTAAAATTATTTCCCATGAACAGGCAGCCCATATCATCGGAAACCATTTTACAAATGTGAAGGACAAGCTCCTAAATCTATTACAATTGAGGGCCGTTTCGCAGAATGATCAGAGTGCATTGCTCCTGGCCGCAATAGACCAGAAAACCATAGAACTTGAACCGGTACCTTTCAAAAAAGCCATTGATTTGAGAGAGAATAAAAAGTACCTTCGTTTTGCACTGCCACCCTTGTTTTTATTTTTGGTTTTGTTGTTGTCATCCAACATCATTCAGACCAGTACCCAAAGAATCATAGAAAACGGTAAAGAATTTGAAAAGGAAGCTCCTTTTGCATTTAAACCCAAAAACTTAGATAAAAAAATAGTTCAATTTGACGATTTTACCTTAGAAGTTGAGGTCATTGACAAGGGCGCCTTACCCAATGAAGCTTATATTGAAATTGAAAATTTCAGGTATAAAATGGAAAAACTGTCTGCTACGAAATATCGTTATCTTTTCAACAAGATTCAAAAAGATGCGAAGTTCAGACTTTCCGCCAGTGGATTTAGCTCAATTTCCTACACGGTTGATGTGATTGAAAAGCCAAGTGTGGCACAACTCTCTATTGAAATTCAATTTCCAGCATATGTAGGAAGAAAAAATGAAAAATTGAGCAACGTAGGAGATTTGGCAGTTCCTGTTGGTTCCAGGGTAGTTTGGAATATTGAATCTCAGCATACGGAGAAAATAGATTTTTTGTTCCCCGGAGAAAGTCAAAGGACAAAAGCTGCATTGATCGATCAGAATCGATTTCAAATCGAAAGAAAGCTGAAAGAAGAGGGAATTTATAAAGTTTTTGTTTCTAATAATCAAGTTTCAAATGCAGACTCTATTTCCTATGCATTGACACTGATTCCTGATTTATATCCAACCATCGAGCTGGAAAAATTTGAAGACAGTACGGATCAAAGAATTGTTTTTCTGGCAGGCGAAGTCTCAGATGATTACGGGCTAAGAATTTTACAAATACATTACAGCATAGAACGTGAAGGAAAAAATATACCCACAGAACCTATTCGCATCCCGATTCAAGGTGGAAAACAAAGCACCTATGAATACATGCTCAATATAAGAAATTTCAATTTGTTACCCGGAGACAGATTCAGCTATTATCTTCAAGTTTGGGATAATGATGGGGTAAATGGGTCGAAATCAACCCGAACCCAAACAAGCTATTATCAGTTGCCTACCTTGGAACAGGTTGAAAAACAAGAAGAAAAGAATAATGAGGAGATAAAATCAGATCTAGAACAAGCCAAGAATGAGGTGGAAAAATTACAAAAAGCCTTGAAAAAAGCCCAGGAAGGTGCACTCCAAAAAAGTGAATTAAATTGGCAGGATCGGAGAGAAATAGAAAAATTGCTGGAGCAACAAAAAGCAGCAGAGGAAAAGATAAAAGAGGCTCAAGAGAATTTTAAGGAGAATCTGAAAAATCAGGAGGATTTTCAGAAGGTAGATGAAGAAATTCTGAAAAAACAAGAGATGCTTGAAAAACTCTTTGAACAGGTCATGTCAGAGGAAATGAAAGAGCTTTTTGAAAAACTGGAAGAAATGCTTGACGATCTTAATAAAGATCAGGTTTTAGAGCAAATGAAACAGATGGAGATGAACGACGAAAAACTTAAAAAGGAATTAGATCGTATGATTAATCTTTTTAAGAAAATGGAGGTAGAAAAGGAAATGGAAGATGCGATTAATCAGCTGGATAGTTTAGCCAAAGAACAGGAAGAATTGAGCAAGGAGACAGCAAAAGAAGAAAACAATCAAAACCCTGAAAAACAAAAGGAACTAGAAGAAAAACAAAAGGAAATCAATCAAAAATTTGAAAAAATAAATGAAAAAATTGATAATGCCCTGAAGAAAAATCAGGAAATGGAACAACCCATGGACCTGGACGACAAAGATTTAAACCAGCAGGAAAAAGAAATTCAAGAGGAACAGAATGATGCCTCTGAACAAATTCAAAAAAAGCAGAATAAGTCAGCCTCCAAGTCTCAAAAGAACGCCTCCGAAAAAATGAAAAAAATGTCGCAGGCGATGCAGAAAATGATGAATATGCAGCAAATGCAACAGATGCAGCAGGACTTGAAAGCCATGAGACAGATAATGGAAAATTTGCTCGAAATGTCTTTCGAACAGGAGAAATTAATTGGCGATATCAATAAAACCATGCAGAATACCCCCATGTATGTGGAGTTGGTTCGCAAACAGTTTAAATTAAAGGATGATTTTAAAATCATTGAAGATAGTTTGAATGTATTGGCTAAGAGAATGTTTCAGATACAATCCATTGTCAGTGAAAAAGTAGCGGAAACTAAGAAATCTCTGAAGAAAAGTATTGATTACCTCGAAGAAAGGCAAAAGAGGGAAGGAATGGTGCAGCAACAGTATGTTATGACCTATGTTAATGAACTGGCGCTCTTGTTAAGTGAGGCAATGAATCAGACACAACAACAGATGGCCCAGCAAATGCAAGGTCAACAGATGTGTGAAAAACCAGGTGAAAATGAGGGAGAAGGTCAAGGAGAAGGTAATGGGAAAAATGGCAAAAAACCCGGAATGGGAGGGTTGAAAAATATGCAGCAAGAGTTGAATAAACAAATTGAACAAATGCAGCAACAAATGAAAAACGGAAAAAATCCTTCAAGTAAAGATTTTGCCCAAATGGCAGCTAAACAAGCGGCTATTCGTAAAGCTTTGCAAGACATGAAGCGAGAACAACAGCAAAAGGGAAAAGGCGGGGGCAAAGAACTGCAGGATATTATCGATGATATGAACAAGACCGAAACAGATCTGGTCAATAAGCGCCTTCCAAATGATATCAATAAAAGACAGCAAGAGATTATGACCCGTCTCTTGGAAAGTGATAAAGCACAAAGAGAAAGAGAGTATGACGAAAAGAGAAAGTCTGAACAACCAGATCAGAATGAAAAAAAGGTACCAGCTGCCATGGAGGAGTATTTAAAGAAAAGAAAGGGTTCTTTGGAAAATTTTAAAACAATTGCACCCAATTTGAAACCTTTTTACAAAAACCTCGTAGAAGAATATTTGAGAGAACTTAAGTAGTTTTTTGTTCCCTCCTCACACAATAGATTTCCCATTAAAACACTATTCTATTGCGTAACCTATATTTCATTTTATGACAGCACTTGGACTTCAACTTACTTTAAAATCTGACCCTCAAAATTTATCTGAAGTAGAACCTTTTGTTCATGGATTGGTAAAAGAATACCAAATTTCGGAGCATGTGTTCGGAAACGTGTTGATTGCAGTTACAGAAGCGGTTAGTAATGCGATGCTTCATGGCAATCAATCAGATAGTAATAAAACTGTATTTTTGGCTACCCAAAAAGTTGATAACATACTTAGTTTTACTGTGGAAGATC
Source organism: uncultured Saprospiraceae bacterium (assembly GCA_964574485.1). Lineage (GTDB taxonomy): Bacteria > Bacteroidota > Bacteroidia > Chitinophagales > Saprospiraceae > Saprospira. The sequence continues at coordinate 11,283 of CAZNNX010000013.1, forward strand.
AGGGTAAGGGTTTTGATCCTGCCAGTTTACCAGACCCAACCGCCCCAGAAAATATTTTAAATCCAGGTGGCAGAGGTGTCTTTCTAATGGAACAATTGGCTGATACTGTTTCTTTTCGGGATGGGGGTCGCGTTGTTCAGCTTGATTTTTGTTTATAAATTCATTTGCCGTTTTGTTTGTTTTCGATAAATTATTGTTTTCTTGCATCTTTCAATTCAAACTTGAAAGATGTTTTTATTTTTATGCCTATGAAAGATCCTGAATTTTTTTCAGAAGAAGAACCCGAAATTCTCATACATCTGGAAGATGTGGAATACCAGTGGGACGAGGATGAACCTGTCATTTCTTGGATACAGAAATGTATTCAGGAAGAGGGAAAGACCTATCAGGCAATCAATTTTATATTTTGTTCAGATGCATATCTTCATGAAATGAATCAAAACTATTTACAACATGATACCCTCACAGATGTGATCACTTTCCCCTATCACGAAAGTCCTGAAGAGCCTATTTCCGGAGATGTTTTTATCAGTATTGAAAGAACCCAGGACAACGCAGTCAAGTATAAAACGGAGGAACGACTCGAGCTTTATCGCGTTATGATTCATGGTATCTTACACTTGATCGGATATGGAGACAAAACCCCGAGTCAAAAGAAATTAATGACAGAAAAAGAAGATTATTATCTTGCTAAAATCTAATGAGATTATGTCAGAGCAACACATATTTCCTATCTTCGAACAGATGCTGAGTCGTAAGGAAAGAGAGCAAAAATTGAATCAGAGAGCTAAAGCAATTTGGTTAACAGGGCTTTCTGGTTCGGGAAAAAGTACCATTGCCATTCAACTGGAAAGAAAATTATTTGAAGCAGGATTTTTGGTTCAATTGATAGACGGAGATAATTTGAGATCAGGATTGTGTAAAAATTTGCAATTTTCCGAAGCAGAACGCACCGAGAATATTAGAAGAACAGCAGAACTGACTAAACTCTACCTGTACTCAGGTATGATCACCCTTAATACTTTTGTTAGTCCCACCACAGCATTGAGGTCTTTGGCAAAACAGATTGTTGGAAATGAAGACTTTGTCCTGATATATGTAAAAGCTTCTTTGTCTTTATGTGAAAAGAGAGATGTCAAGGGTCTTTATGTTAAAGCCAGACAGGGTGAAATTAAAAACTTTACAGGAATAGATCAAATCTATGAGGTTCCGGAGGATGCTGACCTTGTACTTGATACAGAGTTGGACAGCATAGAGGAATCTGTTGAAAAACTTTACCAATTTGTATTACCTTTGATACGATTTTAATGTACCCAAAATGAATTACCATCTCAACCACCTAAAAGAACTGGAGTCTGAGTCTATTTACATTATCAGGGAGGTAGCGGCGCAGTTTGAAAAACCTGTACTTTTATTCTCCGGAGGAAAAGACTCTATTCTGGTAACATATCTGGCCAAAAAAGCTTTTTATCCTGCCAATATTCCCTTTCCCCTTTTGCATATTGATACAGGGCACAATTTTCAGGAAACGCTGGATTATCGCGATGAGCTCGTTTCGAAATTAGGTGTAAAATTAATGGTTGGTTCTGTGCAATCCGCTATAGATCGGGGATTGGTAACGGAGGAAAAGGGCTATAATGCCAGCAGGAATTATCTGCAGACGACAACACTTTTAGAGGAAATAGAAAAAGGTAAATTTGATGCAGCCCTGGGTGGTGCCAGAAGAGACGAGGAAAAAGCCCGGGCAAAAGAACGTTTCTTTTCACACAGGGATGAGTTCGGACAATGGGATCCTAAAAATCAACGCCCAGAGTTATGGTACCTTTTTAATGGTAAAAAACAGTTTGGAGAACATTTTAGGGTGTTTCCAATAAGTAATTGGACAGAGTTGGATGTATGGCAGTATATTAAAATGGAGGAAATTCCCTTGCCCAGCCTTTATTTTTCTCACGAAAGAGATTGTTTTGTACGCGATGGTGTTATTTATGCTGCTTCTGAGCATATTTTGAGAAAGCCGGAGGAAAAAGTTGAAAAAATGCAGGTTAGATTTAGAACGATTGGTGATATTACCTGTACAGGAGCTGTTTTATCTGCTGCCCAAAACATAGATGACATTATCGAAGAGGTAGCAACCTCGAGAACTACAGAAAGAGGGACCCGGGCTGATGATAAAAGATCGGAAACGGCAATGGAAGATCGAAAAAAACAAGGTTATTTTTAATTTGAAAGAGAATGGAACATCCGGATACATATACAGAACTTTTGAGATTTACCACAGCAGGTAGCGTCGACGACGGTAAGAGTACTTTGATTGGTCGATTACTATACGATTCCAAATCTATTTTTGAAGATCAGTATGAAGCTATCAAGGCCAGCAGCGAAAGAAGGGGAGAGGAAGAAGTGAACTTAGCCTTGCTAACTGATGGATTGAAAGCAGAGAGAGAACAGGGCATTACCATCGATGTGGCATACAGGTACTTTGCTACCCCGAAGCGAAAATTCATCATTGCGGATACGCCCGGTCATATCCAATACACACGCAATATGGTTACGGGTGCCTCTACGGCCAATGTTGCCCTGGTTTTGGTAGATGCCAGGCAAGGCATTGTGGAGCAAACCAGACGGCATGCGTTTATTGCTTCCTTATTGCAGATTCCCCATCTTTTATTGTGTATCAATAAAATGGACTTGATAGCCTATGATGAAAAAGTTTTTGAAAAGATAAAAAATGAATTTTCTGCTTTTGCGGCAAAGCTAGACATTCAGGATATTGCCTACATACCTATTTCTGCCTTGCGTGGCGACAATGTTGTGCATAGATCTACGAATATGCCCTGGTTTCAGGGTTCTACACTTTTGTATTATTTGGAAACGGTACATATTGGTAGTGATGACAATCTGCTCGACGCTCGTTTCCCGGTTCAGTATGTGATAAGACCTATGAAAGAGGCATTTCACGATTACAGAGGGTATGCAGGTAGAGTTGCCGGTGGTGTATTTAGGAAAGGAGACAGGGTACGCGTTTTACCTTCAGGATTTCTATCCAAAATTTCCAGGATAGATACCGAAAAGGGTGAATTACAGGAAGCCTTTCCTCCGATGTCGGTGACTTTACTTTTGGAGGATGACATCGATATCAGCAGAGGAGATATGATTGTGAAGGAAAATAACAGTCCTGAGGTGAGTCAGGATATAGAAGCCATGATCTGTTGGTTTCATCCCAAGCCTTTGCAGGTCAGGGGGAAATACATAGTTTTACATACCAACAAGGAGGTAAAATGCATGGTTAAAGAGTTGGTATACAAATTGAATATCAATACCCTCAGCAAAATAGAGGGGGAGTCTGTGGTTGGAATGAATGACATCGCAAGAATATCTATTCGGACAACACAGGCCTTGCTGTTTGATCCTTACCGTAAAAACAGGGTGAGTGGAAGTTTTATATTGGTTGACGAGGGTAGCAATGAAACCGTTGCTGCAGGGATGATTATGTAATATGGCGATGTTTTTATAAAAGCACAGTTCTAATAATCTACCTAAAAGCCAAAATATGTCGCGCTAGATGTTATTTTGGTTACTTTCATCTTCGATCCCCCAGATTTTCCAGGCTGCCCCGGCTTGTGCAAAGAGCATCTCCAGGCCATTTTTTGTTTTGGCACCTGCCTTGATACCCTCCTGGATAAAAATGGTTTTTTCCGGATTGTAAATCATGTCAAATAGGTAGTGCTGCGGACCTAATAAAGAATAGGGTAGTGGCGGATAGCTCTCTATCTGTGGATACATTCCCAAAGGGCTGCATTGAAAAATAAACGGACAAGTCGCAATGAAATCTTCAATATCCACATAGCCATTTTCACTCCGCTGAGCAAAATAACTGGGAATCTTATATTTTTTCATGAGCTCTGCCACAGATTTCCCTGCGCCGCCGGAACCCAAAATTAAAGCCTGATTTCCTGACTGGGAAAGGGGCATCCAGTCTTTTATACTAGATTCCAGTCCAATGATATCTGTATTGTATCCCCTGGTTTTTCCTTTGGCATCCACAAGTATGGTATTGACAGCCCCGATAGCAAGAGCCAGATCATCTAGCTCGTCGAGATAAGGAATAATTTCTTCCTTGTAGGGAATAGTTACGTTAAAGCCTCGGTAGCCTTTATCCCGTAGTTCCTCGAATAATGAAATATGGTCAATTTCTATCAAGTCATATTGTCCGGAGATTCCCTTGACACGGAACAGCTCTTGAAAATAAGACTGAGAAAAAGAATGAGACAATTTTTTCCCAATTAGACCCAATCGAATCATGAAGAGGTGGATCTTCGGGATTTAATCAACTCAATTAGAACCGGTACCAGAGAAATACCAATAATGCCAAAAATAACCAGTTCGAAATTGTTTTGAACAAAGGGGAGTGTGCCAAAGAAATATCCAAGTAAGGTTAGCCCCAGCACCCAAATTAAGGCACCGATAATATTGTATTGTAAAAATTGAGTATACTTCATTTGGGCAATGCCGGCAACAAAAGGGGCAAAAGTTCTGATAATGGGGATAAATCTGGCCATAATGATGGTTTTTGACCCATGTTTTTCATAAAACAACTGAGTTTTATCAATGTATTTTTGATTGACCAATTGCGATTTCCCCATTTTGTATTGCAATACCCTCAAACCAATTTTTTTCCCTATGAAATAATTCAGGGCATCGCCGAGTATAGCTGCAATGACTAACAAGATCAAAACCAGGAATAAATTTAATTGTGCCGGTGCACCATCTTTCACAATACCCGCACAGAAGGCTCCTGCCGCAAAGAGCAGGGAATCGCCTGGAAGAAAAGGCATGACTACCAAGCCTGTTTCAACGAAAATGATTAAGAATAAAATGGCATAGATCCAGGCACCGTAGTTTATAATTAAACTGTGTAAATGGTTATCTAAATGCAGAAAAAAGTCTAAAATTTGAAAAATAAAATCCATGAGTTAACTATTTAAAATATTTTTCTTTCAAGAGCTGCAGATATGCATCTGCGTGATCATTATCAAAAACAATCTGGCGAATATCATGATAGAGCGCCGAACCTAATTCCTGTTCAGGGTTTGAAATGGAATCATCATCGAAGGCTAAAAACAACTCCATTTTGTTTTCATTGCTGGCATCCAAAATGAATTGCTGGAGCGCTTGGGTACATGCTTGGCTGTAGGTTTTGAATTCCGGCATTAGTTATCTGTTGCCTCTTCTTCAAAATATTTGGATTTCAAACCAGCGCCGTATCCAATAGAATAATCGCCAACTCGAGCAATGATAGACAAAGCCTCATTGGCATCCATTCCTGTTGCGTCCCGTACAGATTTCATGGCCAGTAAATTATTGTAAATGCCAAAACCGGCACCAATCATTGTGTAATTAATTTCGAGGACATCTCTGAAAAAACTCAGGGGTAAGGCATCGTCCACTTGTAAAATGGGTGCCAGTACTTGAAAAAAAGGTAATTTTTCCTCCTCATTGTACCAGCAATCAATCCAAATTTCTTGTTCTTCTCTCATAACGGCCCAGGCTCCTTTTTCTTTATCATCACGACAGGTTTCAGGATTGACACCTAATCTGGAGATGGCTTCTTCTATAATTTTGTAGTATTCTTCGATTTGATTCATTTTTTTAAATGATTGAGACTGTTAATTATTATCTTGTAAAGATACTTTATTTGAATCATCTTTATATGATAGCAGTCGAACAATTACAGAAATTTTTTGGGAGGGGGAAGGATAAAATCGTATTATTTTCTCAATTAAATTTTACAGTACAAAAGGGAGAAAAAATAATTATTCTGGGAAAAACACAATGTGGACTCAGTAGTTTGATGAAATGCCTTGCCAAAGAGTTGAAGGCCGATCAGGGACAGATAAGGATGAATGAACTAAGTTTTTTGTCTCTATCACAGCCTTTTCCCTTACATCCTAAAATGAAAGTAAAGGAGCAGGTTCTGTATTTTCAAGGAATCTGGCCGAATATGAAGGCACCCCTGTCTCTTTCAATTGATTCTATCATGGAAAAAAAAGTAGCGCAGTTGGGTCTTTTGGAACAGTTTCGATTCAGCCTGTATTGTGCGAGTTTAGCCAAGGTTGATTTTTATTTTTTAGATGAAATTTGTAAAGGTATTGACGATTTTCATTTGCAGTGGCTTGAAGATTTTCTCATGGAACAGCGTGAGAATGGATATATTTATGCAAGTCATCAGTTTCGTTATAAAAAATCCTTATTCGATCGGGTTATGATTGTAGATCAGGGTACCCTTGTTTTTGATGACAGCACAAATCGTTTTCTGGAAAATAAGGACCCCTTTATTTCTTCCTTTCATCCCTTAAAGTAAAGTATGAATTTGTTTACATTATTGATTAAAGACATAAAAATCATAGGCAGAACGAGAAATAGTTTGATCTATCTTGGATTGACCTTTCTCATTAGTTTTGCTTTATTTTATTCATTTCTACTGATTTCTGCACAGTTTAGCAAGGAACAGATGTCTTCAGATCAGGTGGAGAAAATAAAAATTGCCTTTGTTGATGCCCCGAAGCAGAATAATGCCCTGTGGGAAAGAATGTCTTTACATCAAAAAATTGAATTGACGGATACACTCACATGGAACAAAGTTCAGGAAAGTGTAGAACAGAACAGAATAGACATAGCAATAATTTTTCCGGATAGTTTTGATCTTGCTATGAAAAATAAGTCAATCACCGGGATCCAAATACTATATCACAGAAATAGCAAAGGAGTGCAGCTAAGTTTGGATCTTTTGGAAAATTATTTGGAGCGAGAAACAAATACCCGATGGAAGGAATTAGGAATAGATCCAGATAAAGCCAGGCCATTTGAAATTGAAGAGAGAGAATTGAGTAATATGTCGGAGATGATCAATCAGTTGTTTCGGTCCTTGGAATGGACTTTACAATGGTTATTGAGTTTGCTTTTTCTATGTGTTGGACTACAGGCCTTATATTTTGTGTTAGTGATATTGGTTGAAGAGGAGAGAAAAACAGGCTTTTGGTTTTGGCAAATGAGAGGAAAAAACGAGTCAAAAATCATTTTATCTAAGGTAATGGCCGGAGCGGGTTATTTGAGTTTGTCTATGGGATTGAGTTTATTCGGATTTCTTCTTGCCTTACAAATGAAGCAAAGTGGAATTTTCGAGAATGCACTGGAAATGATTCGTTCTATTTTTTCAATTGCTCAGATCATGGGTTTTTTGTCAATTATTTTATTGTTTGCCTTAGTTTGCAGTGTATCTGGAATTTTTGTAGCCTTGATCCAACCCAAGAGATACATGTCTATTCTCATAGCTCTAGTACTTGTTTGGGTCTGGGCGACACCTAAGTTTTTGGCTCCATATCTTCCTTTTGCCCAAACCCCTTATCTGATTGGCAGGATTATTCAGCAGAAATGGGAATGGGTTGACAGTATTTCTCTTTTGCTTGGTATGGCTTATGTTTTAGTTCTGTATGCATCTGGTGTTTTCTGGTTGCGAAAGCGCAGAGCGTGATACGGGTACAATGAATTTGATTTAAATTTATCTTGAGACGATATGAAAACATTTTTCTCTGGTTTCATATACAACCCAGCATCTTTTTTGTTTTCGGAAATCAGATAGTACTGAGGCAAGGACCTCTTTGAGGTATTTATTGTGGCAGGATCTTAATTTCATTTCAGAATGACAGATAAATCTGTAAATGTTATAGTTACAAATAGTTTATTTAATCCCAAGCAATTTCTTCTTCTCCTCTACAGTGGTTGCTTTTTTTAGTGAATCTTTTAACTCTGGACTTGCTTCTTTGTCCAGTATGGCACAACGATCATAAATTGAAAGAATACTTTCCAGAATTCCCTTGAACTGTGTGCAAGCGTCCAAGTAAGCCTGAGTGTACTGTCCTCCTTCTCTGTACTTCTGATAAGCCTGATTAGCTTCATTGTATTTAGGTTTCAGATCGTCATAAATCTGGCTTTTAACCTTATTTAGCCAAGCTGAATAGACAGGTGCATCATTGCTGAGCTTGACTTCCTGGTTTCTGAGGTTATAAACTTCTTCACTCAGACGGGAGCATTTGGTCCTGAACAGACTTTCTGCAGATGAAGCCCTTAATTTATCGATTTCCTCTTGTGTAGTTTCAAAGCATCTCTGGCTACGGCAATGTTCGCAAGGTATACCCATTACCACAACATATTCATAATTCTGAACATTTAGATATTCCTTTTCAGTGTCACAGCACATTCCGAGAAATTTCTTTATCGTGTCTGTGGGTTGTCCATCTTTAAAATTTATCTTTTGAGTCAGCAATACATTATCGTTAGCAGCATAAATATTTCGCTCTGTACATTCGCCGCTTTCCAGAATATATTCTTTCCAGGAGTTGAATTTTTTACCCTTACAGGCAAAATCGTTTTTCATTGGCTTAGCACGCGCGATCAGGACTCTCGTTTTATTACCGGTCTCATCATAATCTGTCTGAGTGAATGTTTCATAATCGTCAGATAATTTCTTCTCCTGTATTAGTTTTTTGTTTTCACTGTAACTTTTTGAGTACAAAACCAGGTCATGAAAATAATCTGTTACTTCGAACGTATCACCCTTTGGATAGAATGCATACCAGCGTCCCATCTGTCGTCCATCTTTATACTGCCCTTTCACTGCAATTTTTCCGTCTTCTTGATAAGATATAAATTCACCTGTTGCATAACCAACATAATCAGATTGATATCTTACTACCTCCGGTTTGCCATTTGGATAATATGTTGTTAACTTGTAGGTGCCATCCTTCATTAATTCCCTTTTAGTTTCGATAACCTGCAAATTATCTACACAAGTAAAATCTTTTTCCCAGAGAATTTTTCCCTTATCATACTGACGTTCAAGCATAGGTTTGCCGAAACAAGTAACGAAACCGTTTGTTTTTGGTCCTGTACCATAATATTCAATCCAGGAACCATGTTCAACACCATTTAAATAATTATAATGCTTTATCAGTCTGCCATCATCCAAGTAGTTTTTATAAAACCCATTCATCACACCCTGCGCATCTACTTGATACTCTTCTTTTTTTTGACTTGAATAATCATAGTATTTTGTTACCACTTTTTGTGAAAATCCCGATGCGGCGATAAACAGGAATGCTGAAAATAAAAGCTGCCTCATTTTTATTTTAATTTTTGCAATGATTGTTTTAATAAATATTTCAGCCAAAATAAAAGAGATGGGCGTTCCGTACAAGTTCAAGTACGGTCAAGTTCAAGTATAAAATTTCCTTTTCCCCGACTATCTCACAAAATTTCTACGGTCGGTGATATATCAATCCATTGGGCTCCACAAAGGGCAGAAAGTTTTTCAATGGTTTGAGGAAAATATTTTCAGGAAACATTTCTTTATTTTTTGCAAAAGTATTTTTTAATTTCAGATGAAATATCTCGGTGAGATTACTGTTTGCAAAAGTTTCAGCAATGGTGTGAAAAAGAATTTTTTGCTCGTAAAAACTACAATCCGATTTGAGTTTTTCCAGCAAGTCCAGCAAATAGTAGGCATAATCTTCCAGGTTAGTTTTATCAAAATCCATCATTTGTAAAAACCAGAGTTTATAAGCCGTAAAACGCATGTACGGAAATAAATGCAACTCCTTTTTATATGATTCAAGATCCTGAAACTGGCCATATAGCTTTTTTCCGATACTGAGGGCATTGGCATATTGCTTATTCAGAAAAAAATAACGAAGTAATACGGTGTTTCCGAATATATAATCCTGTAAATGCCTTACACTTTTGTACTGTTCCGTTTTTTCTATATAACTGAGATAGGCAAATTCATAATTTTTTATTCTAAATTTCGGGTCATGACCTTTTTCCAGAAAGTATTCCCGAACGTATTGATGATCGGCAAAGTAATTAAAAAACGCTGTTTGCTTTTTAGACTTTCGCAAGCTGTCAAATAAACTGATTGTGATGTGCTCCCTGAAGAGTTCCGTTGAATCAGATAGCGCGTCGAAAAACTCATTCAAGGGCTTAAAAGAGCTGTTTTCTATACAAAAATAAAGGAGGCTGGCGCCCGAAGGGTTGGTAGTATCTATGCCATTCCTGTGTAAAAAATCCCTGGTCGAACTGATATGATCCAGAAAATCAAAACAATCTTTGTAGCCCAGAAAAGAACTTAACAAATCCAGCGTATTTTTATAGGGTATATGTTTTTCAGATTTTAAAAAAAGTCTGTATAGCGTTGCTTCCGAAATGTAGCCATTTCCATTCCGGCTGATGATTTCAGACAATCTTAAACAATCCGGTTTTCCAGCAATGGCAAAACCTGCTTTATCTGAAAGTGCGATTTTCAGAATTTCTATTGAGTACCTGTCAAAATGTTGTTTTAAGCTAGCCATTTTACTTTAATAGCCATTTCATGTCAGAGCGTAAGATTAGATTATTCTTTTCAAAAATACATCAAGAAAGACATAATATTTTAGAAAATAAATTTTAGGTATGTTTATTTATTGATAAAGTTGGAAAATAAGTCTATTCAGAAAAGTTTTCCATAGCTATTAATGGTAGAAATAAGCCCCCCAATACTTTTTTTCTATTAAATTTTTCAAAACAAGATTCTGATTTCAACTTCCTTTCACTCTATTATATCCCTTGCGATGGCTTTAGTGCAACCTCATTTGTTTAGATGGTCTGAAAACTTTCACTTCAATAATAATAGCCAAAACGAAAAAAGAAAAACAAAACTGATGCTATGGATAGCATTGTAATTCTTTTATTTGTGGCCTTTTGATTTTGGTTCAAATGTATTTTAATCAAATTGGAATTTGTAGATAACACAATAAAAACATGTACAAACTTATTGATTCCACGATTTCGTTCTTTGTTTTTAAACCATTTTCTTAGCTCCTGTTTTGTTTATCAGTAGACAATATTCTTCACCGGCGCTGTTACCATCCATGTTTTTTTACCTCGCGGTGTTTTCTTTGGAAGTTAAACAGAGATTGCCTTTTTTCGAAGAATTTCGATATTCGTGACACAAATCATTAAAAAAACGCACATTTTGTTGTGCGTTTTTTTTGTATCACCTATCTGACAAAATGTAGTATTAATAACACAATAACACCATAATTTTTTAGGTGACTGTCAAAATATGTGAGCCAGCCCCCAAACAAATCTACATTAATGTCTGCAACTGCAACCACTACCCATAAAGTTGATGCTTCCCCCATACCAAGGAAATGCAGCCTTTTTGTCTAATAATTCCCAGTAGAATTTCCCCCTTTTTCTCTCCCGCATGCCCAACTCATTCATTGTTTCCGTGTCATACATTCTACCATTGACCAAGGTATATTTAACAGAATTGCTGTTTTTGATATCTAATAATGGGTCTTTGTCCAAAATAATGAGATCAGCAAGTTTTCCCACTTTCAAAGAACCAATTTCATCCTCCAATCCAATATAATGGGCGCCATTTATGGTGGCAGCAGCCAAGGCTTCGTGATTTGTCATACCCCCTTGCTGCAACATCCAAAGTTCCCAATGTGCTCCTAATCCCTGCAACTGTCCATGCGCACCCAGATTTACTTTAACACCTGCATCGGTCAATTTTTTACATGATTCGGAAACCAATATATGCCCGTTTTTATACTCTTCTTCCGGTGCCATAGTTCTGTGTCTGGCTCTGGAGAGTATCATTCCATGGGGATAAAAACTCATTAATTTTTTTTCTTCCCAGACATTATATTTTTGATAAAAATAGTTTTCTCCATTCAGTCCCCCGTAGTTTACAATCAATGTAGGCGTATATCCTGTTTTTGTTTTTCCCCAAAGCGTTGTAACGTCCTTATATAGGGGTGCGATAGGAATATTGTGTTCAATACCCGTGTGCCCATCAATTATTTGAGTGAAATTGTGAAAACTTGTAGATCCGCCTTCTGGCACAACCAAGATGTTTAATTCTCTTGCCGCCTGTATTACCTGTTGCCTTTGATCTCTTCTAGGTTGATTATAACTTTTTACAGAATGAGCCCCGAATGCCTTTGTTCTTCTCAGGGCTGAACGGGCATCATCCAGTGAATTAATTACAGCCTTAAAATCACCATCCGCTCCGTATAAAATAATACCTGTGGAATAAACTCTGGGACCAACCATTTCACCTGATTTTACCAATTCACCTAAGCTAAATATAGTTTCACTTAGCGCAGATGGATCGTGAATTGTGGTAACCCCATAAGCCAGATTTGTGTAAAATTGCCAATGCTTTTGAGGCATCTGACCATATCTAAATCCTCCTACATGGGCATGAACGTCAACCATACCGGGCATGATTGTTTTTCCTTTTACATCATATACCTTGGCATCAGATGGAATAGTTACCTTAGAAGAGGCGCCTATGGCCTCTATCTTGTTGCCGTTAATAACAATTGTGCCATTTTCGATAACCTCTTTCCCCTCCATGGTAATGATTTTGGCTCCTTTAAAAGCAATTCTTCCTTTGGGGACATCTGTATTAAATTCCAATCCGATTTTCATTCCAATTGTATCTAAAGGGGGTATAGAATCTGGGGCACCGGCCAGGAAAGTAAATCGCTCTTGTAATGGTACAGAGAAATATTCCTCTCCCAAAGTCCAATGCACCGTTTTACTATCACCAGACCAATGTAAGTTCAAACCGGCATCTCTCGATATTTTACTCACAGGTACTACGGTGCTTGACCCGTCAATATCAAGAGTTTTTCCAGATTCAGGCATTGCCGCTACATAGGCTTGATGCAAGTTGATGAACGCTACCCATTTATTATCAGGACTTGGTACAAAAAGATTGGCATACTTAGATTTGACATGTGATTTCTTATCATTTCCAGACAGGTCAACACTCAGCAATTCTTTGGTTAAAGAACCAAAAAAGTAACCGCCCGATTGATAAAAAATTCTTTTACCATCTGCGCTAAACATTGGTTGAGAGCCCTCGTCAATAATTAAACTGGATTTTCCTCCATTGGCTGAGATCCAATAAATACCTGGCTCTTCGCAAAAGGCAAATCCCTGATCTCCATTTCCGGGAGCTTTTTGATAAACAATTTTAGTTCCATCAGGGGAAAAAGAAGGATTTTGATAGATACCCTTTTCGTTGCTTAGTTTTTGAAAGCCAGTTCCGTCAATGTTTATTTTACAAATAGCTCCCGTCGTCTCATCGTTCCAGGTACTGAAAACCAATGTCTTACTGTCTTGAGAAAAAGAAGGTTCATATTCGAAATCTTTACCTTGGGTCAAACGAGATGGAATACCATTTGGTAGTTCTCTTTTCCAGATATATCCTAAGGCATGAAAAACCAGCCATTTTCCATCAGCTGAGGTTTGTGCATGACGGATGACTTTGGCGGTATCTTTTTCTTTATGCACTTTATATTTAAAATCCAAGGCATCAGCCACTTTCATGTTTACATCCACTTGAAATGGGATTTGGACTGTTTCAAGGGTTTTGATATTGATTTTATTAATTTTCCCCGAAGACCAGAAAATCAGATTTTCATTATCAGGAGTCCAGGCAAAATTTGGATATACACCAAACAAACACCAGGCTTCCTGTTGATCTTTATTTAATTTGTCATATAAAGGCCATTCAATACCTGTTTTGAGATCTCTGATAAATAAAACAGTTTTGGTTTGTACCCTTCTCACAAATGCCAGCAAATCACCTTTCGGGGAAATCTGAGGTCGGGCTGCCCCGCCAGGACCTCCTGTTACATCTGTAATCTCACCAGTTTCAAAGGAATACCTTTTAATGACGTAGATTTGGTTGTTAGGATCTTTGTTGTACTGAAAATATCCGCCTGGATACATATCCTCACAATAGTACAGATATTTACCATCTTTGGATACTACAGGTTCATTTACATCCTGTTGGTCATTTTTTTTCGTCGTGAGTTGAATTCCGCTTCCACCAGTTTTGTGGTACATCCACATCTCCCCCGCACCTAAAGAACGTCCTGAGGTAAAATGTTTTCTGGCAATAAAATACTCTCCATCGGCAGTCCAGCAGGCATTATTTAGTAAACGGAAAGATTCCTTGGTAATTTGTTTGGCCCCAGAACCATCCAAATTCATAATCCAGATGTTGTCACCGCCTCCGGCATCACTGGTGAAAATGATTTTGGATCCATCCGGACTAAACCTGGGCTGTATTTCAAATGCCAGTCCTGATCTTAGTACTTGTGCCTTGGCACCCTGAATGGGCATGATATAGATGTCGCCCAATAAGTCAAAAACAATATTTTTCCCATCCGGACTCACATCTAAGTTCATCCAGGTTCCTTCCTCTGTAGTAAACGCTACTGTTTTATAAGATTCAAATCCGGTAGGTTGGGATACGTCCCATTTCTTTTTGTCATCTTGAGAGAAGATCTGAGAAACTGATAGTAAAACCAGCAAGGTAAGAAGAGTTGTATTTTTTGACATAAAAGAATTTTTAAAGCGTATGATCTTCAAAAATACACTTTTTTGGAACATTCGTTTTCTCAAAATTGTTACACAGAAAAAAATAAATGAAAACATTTCTCATCATCGGAGCTTCTTCCGGAATTGGCAAGGCCAGTGCTGAAAAACTATCATCTGCAGGGCATCATGTTTTTGGAACCTACCACAAACACCCTTTTGATTCAACTCAATTGATTCAATCAATTGAATTGGACGTCAGGTCAAAAGAAATTAGTTTAGAATTGCCTACTGATAAACTTGATGGTCTTGTTTTTTGCCCTGGTAGTATTAGTCTCAGGCCCTTCGGAAGGATAAAACCGGAGGATTTTATACAGGATTTCGAACTTCAGGTCTTAGGTGCTGTTAAAATTATACAATGGGCTCTGCCTTTGTTGAAAAAGAGCGATCAGGCCTCCGTGGTGCTTTTTTCCACAGTCGCTGTGCAAATGGGTCTTGGATTTCATAGTCAGGTAGCTGTTTCGAAGGGAGCCATTGAAGGGTTGTGTCGGTCTTTGGCAGCGGAATTTGCTCCTCAAATTCGGGTGAATGCCATAGCGCCCTCACTCACAGATACACCTTTGGCGCATTCACTCTTAAGCACAGAAGAAAAGAGAGAAGCCAATGCACAGAGACATCCTTTAAAAAAAATAGGCAAGGCAACAGATATTGCTGCATTAGTTGAGTTTTTACTTTTACCTGAATCTTCAGGTTGGATGACAGGTCAAATCTTACATGTAGACGGAGGAATGAGTAGTATTAAATCATGATCACTCCGGTAATTCAGATACTTTTTCCGCATCAATTGTTTGAGGAGGCCTATGATTTAGATAGTAGGCACAGTATTCTACTGATTGAGGAATGGCTTTTTTTTAAACAATATCCCTTTCACAAGCAGAAAATAGCTTTTCATAGGGCCAGTATGCAGTGTTTTGCAAAAAAACTAAGTGATGCTGGCTTTACCGTTGTCTACATTGAAGCATGCCAAGATATTTCAGAAATAAGAAATTGTGTCCAATATTTAGCTGAAAATCAGGTAAATAAAATAATATGTTTTGATCCTGAAGATAATTGGCTGCAAAAACGACTTGAGGATTCTTGTGAAAAACATGGTCTACATATTGAAATGAAGGATAGCCCCTCTTTTATAAATCACAAGCAGGAGATTATAGATTATTTTAAAAAGCAAAAAAAGTATTTTCAGACGAGCTTCTATATCGACCAGAGAAAGAAAAGAAATGTTTTGATAGAAAAGGATCAGCCCATAGGAGGGAAATGGAGTTTTGATCAGGAAAACAGGTTAAAATATCCAGCAAAAAAAATACCCCCTGCAATTAAATTTGAAGCATATGATACAGATTACCAGGCTGCCTTTCTTTATGTAGAACAAAATTTCAAACATCATTTTGGTCAGCTGAATCCCAGGTTGTTATATCCCAAGGATCATGCCTCAGCGCGTATCTGGCTTGATTTGTTTTTGGATCAGAGATTATGGGAATTTGGACCCTATGAGGATGCCATTGTTGAAAAAGAAAGGTTCCTTCATCACAGTGTTTTGAGTCCGCTGATAAATACGGGGTTGCTTAGTCCTGAATATGTGATAAGCCGCACACTGGATTATTTTGAAAAAAATCCCGATTTACCGTTGTCATCTGTTGAGGGTTTTGTCAGACAAATTATGGGTTGGCGTGAGTATATAAGAGCGCTGTATGTTTTAGAAGGGACCAAGGCGCGGAATCAAAATTACTGGCAGTTTAGTAAGAAGATTCCCAAGGCATTTTGGGAAGGGCGAACAGGCATTGACCCAATAGACCTCTGCATTGATAAAATTAATGATTCTGCCTATGCGCATCATATTGAAAGATTGATGATTTTAGGAAATTTTATGCTTCTTTGTGAGTTTGATCCCAAGGAAGTTTATGAATGGTTTATGACGGTTTTTATAGATGCCTATGATTGGGTTATGGTTCCTAATGTCTTTGGAATGAGCCAATTTGCTGATGCAGGACTATTAGCAACAAAGCCATATATAAGCGGTAGCAATTACCTTCGTAAGATGGGTGATTTCAAACAAGGGAGCTGGCAAGGGATCTGGGATGCCTTGTATTGGAGGTTTATCAACAAGTATAGAAGCTTTTTTTTAAAAAACCCCAGGCTTTCAATGATGGTGCACCTGTATGATAAAATGCCAGAGGAGAAAAAGCAGGAGATTGAGACATTGTCAACTCATTTTTTGACAGAAATGAAATAAAAAACCCCACCATAGGTGGG
>CAZNNX010000013.1:28041-34596 GCA_964574485.1 uncultured Saprospiraceae bacterium
GTGGGGCAGCAAAGCGTGATTATAGAAAATTGTATTATAATTCAATTTCGAATACCTGATATTTCTTGTAAATTTTGGCACTTACAACCTCCATTCCCCTGTTCATTTCAACGTTATCCTCCAGGATCCAACTTCCTTCTGCATGGGTTAGACCTAATTCAAGACCATTTTTTACCAATTCATAATAGAGGGGTGCATCTAGTCCTTTTCCTCTGAATTCAGGCAACAAGCCAAGTAGGATAATTCTCATCCACTTTATTCTTTTCTTTTGGGTAAGCAGTGTAAAAATGCCGAAGGGGAAAAGTCTGCCATTGATTTTTTTCAGGAGCAGGTTAAAATCGAGTGTTGCAATTGCCATTCCTGCCAATTGTCCGTTAACATATACAAAGGGCATTAGCTTGGGTTCTGCGGTCATTTTTAATTCCTCTGCCATAACATCAATTTCTTTGTCTGTTAGTGGAACATAACCCCAATTTAATTCCCAGGCTCTGTTATAAATATCTTTTACCTTTTGTACCTCAGATTTTAAATCCTTCATATTGATGGGGCGAAGCTCAACATTGTACCTTTTCTTGACCAACTCTGCACCTCTTTTTAACTTTTCATTGTTGAATACAGTATCTGCATCAATTTTATAGGCATACAGTGTTTTCACTAAATTCAACCCATAATTTTCATAGAGTTTGATGTAATAAGAAGGATTGTAACTCATCATAACTCTGGGTGCATCGTCGAATCCCTCAGATAGGGCGCCAAATTCATAATTACTTGAAGGGCTGGCGGGGCCATTCATAAAAGCCATACCAATCTCCTGCAGATAAGTTTTTGCCCTGTCAAGTAGCGCATTGGCCACCTCCTGATCATTGACTGATTCAAAAAAACCAAAAAAACCAGTCTTGCCATTTTCTCTGGGATGATAATGGTCAAATCTTTCATTTGTAATAGCTGCAATTCTCCCCAGCAGTTCATTGTTTTTGTAAGCCAAAAACAATTTCATTGTGCCATACTCATAAAATGGATGTTTTGCTGGATTGAACATTTTTTTTAAATCCATCAGCAAAGGGGGCACCCAATTGGGATCATTTTTGTAGATCTTCCAGGGTAACATCATGAATGTTTTTCTTTGTGCCGGTGTTTCTACAGGAACTATTTGTATCATAGGAATTATTTAATGATTTCGAGTGCTCTACCCACTTTTGTGTAGGCTTCAATAAGTCTATCCAAATGACTTTTTTCCAGTGTGGCCATGAAACTATTTCTCATCATAGCCATATTGGGAGGAGTTGCAGGAGATATAAATACGTTTACAAAAACGCCCGCATCGAATAAACCTTTCCATAATTTAAAGGCCTTTTCATCATCACGAATCAAAACAGGCACAATGGCTGAGTGTCCATGTATAACTTCAAAACCCAGATCTGTTAATGCTGATCTCACATACTGGGCATTATCCACCAAACGGGTAACTCTTTCGGGTTCTTCCTTAAGGATTTCAAGAGCCGCTAAAGCTGCTGCCACAGAGGGCGGTGTAGGAGAGGCGCTGAAAATTAGAGCAGGAGAATGATGTTTGATATAATTGATTACCCTTTCCTCTCCAGCAACGAATCCACCCAAAGAGGCCAAGGTTTTACTGAAGGTACACATGATGAGATCTACTTCATCGGTTACTCCGAAATGACTGGCAGTTCCTCTTCCTCCTTCCCCAATAACACCAAAGGCATGCGCGTCGTCAACCAGGGTTTGGGCATTATATTTCTTTGCCAGTTTTGTGATTTCGTTCAAGGGTGCAATTTCTCCAAACCCACTAAAAACACCATCGGTTACGATTAATTTTCTGGACTCAAGAGGTAAGGCAGCCAATCTTTTTTCCAGGTCATCCATATCGAGGGTTTTATATCTCAAAACCTCAACACCGCTCGCTTTAGCCAACATGTTACCCGCTACAATACTTGCGTGGTTGTCTTTATCAGAAAGAATGTAATCTCCCCTTTTTACCAGCGGCTGAATCACCCCCTGACTCGTTTGATAACCGGTGGAAAAGAGCAGGGCAGCCTCCTTGCCAACATAGGCAGCCAATTCTTTTTCCAGCTTTTCATGCAGAGTGATGGTCCCTGTAAGGTATCTTGATCCTGAACAGCTGGTTCCAAATTGTTTTAGTACTTTTACAGCAGCCTCTTTTACGCGAGGATGAGCCGTAAGTCCAAGATAATTGTTTGATCCGGCCATGATGATTTCCTTTCCTTCCATCATAACTACAGGACCTTCACTTCCTTCAATTGCTCTGAAATAAGGATATATACCTCTTGCTTTTACATCATCAGCACGGGTATATTCATGACATTTATCAAAAAGACTGGGTAATTTTGTCATTTGTAGTATAAGTGTTTGTAAATGAATTTATATATAAATTGAATGACTATTTAATTAGTTTTCAAATAATTATATCATCAGATAGCCAAGCCAAATTTATGATTATTTATGATAAAATGCATAGATTCGCCCACGAACTTTGTTGATAATACAATCAAATGAAACTAAGGTCTTGTGTATCAAAAGTTTTTAAACTAATTTTCTTGATTCAATTTACCTATGGATAATATAAATAACTTATGTGTAGTTACAGGTGCCAATGGATTTGTAGGCAGTCATTTAGTTGAACTTCTGCTCAAAAAAGGCTATAATGTTAGAGCAATTGTTCGCAAGGGTAGTAATCTTAAGTGGTTGGATGGCTTGGATGTCGAAATCAACCCCTGTGGATTAAATTCTGTAGCGGATCTCAAGGAAGCTTTGAAAGGAGCGTCTTATATTTATCATATTGCCGGCGTGGTTAAATCAATTTCTGAATCAGGTTATTTTGAAGGAAATGCCTATACCACAGAGCGGATTTTGGAGGCGGCTCGATCGGTTGCAAATTTAAAAAGAGTACTTGTAACGAGCAGTATGGCAGCTACGGGCCCTGCCCAGTTGGGGGCAGAGGTTGATGAAAATTCACCCTTACAACCCATGGAACCTTATGGTTATTCCAAGGTTCTGCAAGAAGAAATTGCAAGGAAATACAGTGCTTTTTTTCCAGTCGTTGTGGTTCGTCCGCCCGGTGTGTATGGTCCGAGAGATACAGAGATCTTAGCCTATTTCAAAATGATTCATAAAGGTTGGGCTGTACGGATGGGATGGCAGAACAGTGAATTAAGTCTGGTGCATGTTCAAGATTTAACAGAGGGGATGTTTTTGGCAGCAACAGCCACTCAAAAATCATTTGATATATTTTTTATCGGATCACTGGAGCGATACAACTGGAAACAGATTGGTCGGATTGCAGCAAAAGCAATGGATAAAAAAGTAAGGCCTTTAGCCATACCTAAAGCAGTGCTATATATCGCAGGATTTTTTGCTGGTTTGGCAGAAAAATGGTTGGGAGCAAATGTTGATATCAATATGGACAGAGCGAGGAGAATTACCCAAGCTTCCTGGTATTGTAGTTCGGAAAAAGCAAAAAATGAACTTGGATACGAGCAGAAGGTTTCACTGGAAAAAGGTATGAAGGAAACTTTTCTCTGGTATAAAGAACAAGGCTGGTTGTAAACAGAATTTTACTCCCACTCAATCGTTGCTGGTGGCTTCGAAGTAATGTCATATACAATGCGGTTGACATGCTTCACTTCGTTGACAATGCGGTTTGAGATTTTCTCGAGGACATCGAGTGGAATGCGAGACCAGTCTGCTGTCATGCCATCCACACTGCTCACGGCTCTGAGTCCGATAGTGTAATTGTAGGTGCGCTCATCGCCCATCACACCAACAGTTCTGATGCCCGGAAGTACGGCAAAGTACTGCCAGATTTCTTTATCCAGACCTGCTTTTGCTATCTCATCGCGATAAACCCAGTCGGCTTCGCGCAGAATTTCCAATTTTTCTTCTGTTACTTCGCCGAGGACACGAATGCCTAGTCCGGGACCCGGGAAAGGCTGGCGATCAACCACATGTGAGGGCAGACCCAACTCGCGACCAACTGCACGAACTTCATCTTTAAAAAGATTGCGCAAAGGTTCAATCACGCCTGTAAAGCTCATGTCTTCTGGTAATCCGCCGACATTGTGATGGGATTTTATTACAGCAGAATGTCCTGCTCCGCTTTCAATCACATCAGGATAAATGGTTCCCTGAACCAGGAGTTCTATATCGCCCAATTTTTTGGATTCCTGTTCGAATACACGGATAAAGGTCTCACCGATGGACTTTCGTTTGGCCTCGGGCTCCGATACGCCGGCAAGTTTATCCAGAAATTGTTTGGAAGCATCCACAGCAATCAAATTCAGGTCGAACTGCTGCCCAAAAACTTCTTTGACCATTTTAGCCTCATCCTTTCTCAGCAGGCCATTGTCCACAAAAACGCAGACCAGTTGCTTGCCAACAGCTTTGTGTACCAGCATAGCGGCAACCGAGGAGTCTACTCCACCCGACAGGGCACAGAGTACTTTGCGGTCGCCAATCTGACGGCGTAAATGAGCAATACTTTCTTCCACAATATTTTTCATTTGCCAGTCTCCCTGGCAGGAACAGATTTCGTACAAGAAATTGCGAAGCATATTTGTGCCTTCAGGCGTGTGCATCACCTCGGGATGATACTGAAAGCCATAAATTCTTTTTATGTCATTGGCATAAGCGGCATTGTGACAGGTATCAGTGCTGGCAATCTGCTGGTATCCGGCAGGCAATTGAGATACATGGTAGGTGTGACTCATCCAGCAACTTGTGTGTGCTGGCACATTACTAAATATTGCGTGAGGTTTTACATTCAATTCTTTCTTTCCATATTCGCGCTGAGCCGCAGCCTCTACTTTTCCGCCATTGAGATGCGCGATAAGTTGTGCTCCGTAGCAAATACCTAGAATCGGTATTCCTAATTCAAAAATTCCTGGATCTACGGTTGGAGCTCCTTCCTCGTAAACCACAGAGGGGCCTCCTGTAAAAATAATTCCTTTTGGATTTTTATCTTTAACAACCTCTGGGCTGATACTACAGGGTACAACTTCGCAATATACATTTGCTTCGCGGACGCGGCGGGCAATCAATTGATTGTATTGAGCTCCGAAATCTAGGATTAATATTAGTTCGTGCATTAGATTTATTTTTATTCAACGCTGTAATTGGGCGCCTCTTTTGTTATTTGTATTCCGTGCGGATGACTTTCTCTCAGTCCTGCATTCGTGATTTGAACAAAGGCTGCATTTTTATGCAAATGTAGAATAGTAGAAGCTCCGCAATACCCCATTCCCTGTCTGATTCCACCAACGAGTTGGAATACAGTGTCTTCTAAATATCCTTTGTAGGCAACCCGGCCTTCAACACCTTCAGGAACTAGTTTTTTGGCATTTTGTTGAAAATATCTGTCTTTTGAACCCCTTTCCATGGCTGTAATTGACCCCATTCCGCGATATACCTTAAATTTTCTCCCCTGGTATAGTTCTATAGCGCCCGGACTTTCTTCACAACCTGCAAATACACTTCCCAACATACAAACGCTGGCACCAAATCCCAGGGCTTTAACTAAATCACCTGAGTATTTAATTCCACCATCGGCAATAACAGGTACGCCATAGGCTTGGGCAGCTTCTGCGCAATCATTGATTGCTGTGATCTGAGGTACACCAACACCTGCTACTATGCGGGTTGTACAAATTGAACCGGGACCAATACCTACCTTTACTCCATCGGCTCCTGCTTGGATTAGCGCAATCGTAGCTTCTGCTGTTGCTACATTTCCTCCGATTATGTCAAGTTCGGGCCATTGTTCCTTGATTGTCTTAATCATTTCCAATACCTTAGAGGAATGCCCATGTGCCGTATCTACAACAATGACATCTACATGAGAGGAAACCAAACGGGCCACCCTGTCTAGGGTATCTGCTGCGGTACCTACAGCAGCGCCAACCAAAAGTCTGCCTTGAGCATCTTTGGCTGCATCGGGATATCTTTCTGCTTTTTCTATATCCTTAATGGTAATCAGACCTTTCAATCTACCCTCTGCATCTATAAGAGGCAATTTTTCAACGCGATGTCTTCTCAGTATGGCTTTGGATTCTTCCAGGGTGGTACCCATAGGAGCTGTAACCAAACCCTCTTTTGTCATAACAGATCCTATTTTCTGGTTGTAATCAATTTCAAATCTTAAATCGCGATTGGTTAGAATTCCAACCAGTTTTTTGTCGGAATTACAAATTGGAACTCCCGAAATGCGGTATTTTGTCATGAGCGCTTCCGCCTCATAAACAAAATGTTCTGGTGTCAGGAAAAAAGGATTGTTTATAATAAAATTTTGAGATCTTTTCACTTTATCCACTTCTTCAGCCTGCTCTTCAATCGTCATGTTTTTATGGATAATACCAATTCCCCCCTGTCTTGCCATAGCAATGGCCATTTCTGATTCCGTCACTGTATCCATGGCAGCGCTTACAAGAGGAATATTCAACTTGATATTTCGCGTAATATGTGTGGACAAGTCTATTTCGTGAGGTAAAACTTCTGAATGTGCAGGGATAAGAAGTACGTCGTCAA
>CAZNNX010000014.1:0-23090 GCA_964574485.1 uncultured Saprospiraceae bacterium
CTACCATTGTAACTGATTCCTCCTTCCCAACCTAAAAATGTATGGGGTAAATTCAGACAATGCCCCATTTCATGAGCAAAAGTATGTCCATCAATACAATTATTATTCATGGCAATACCGGCATAAGGCAAATTATAACCACAATTACCTGCCGGACTGGCAACGAAATAGACATTGATGGTATTGGGTATGTTGTACTGTAACATTCTGATACCACCTGCTTTAACAGAATCATGGATGTAGAAAGCAGATTCATAAATATATCGAATATTACCTTCAATAAAAAATTGCAATCCAGTACCTTCAAAATCTCTATTCAATTGACAAAAAGAACTTAACACACCCTCTACAGGAACCATTCCCAAAGAATCATCTGAACCTACAATAGTTAAGGTGAGGGGCAGATAGGTCACTCCCCCTCTATTCTGAAGTGAAGACAGATATCTTTGAGGATCTTTTTGGTAATCCTGTAACCATTTACTCTTAGAGGAACTCGTACCACAAGAAAAATGAGGTATCTGTGCCAGTATGAACAAAGCATTAAAAATTAAGAGGAGGGTTACTGTGTATTTTTTCATTTTTTATTTTTGTCAGATTTCTTAGTAAATAGGTTGGGTAAGGATAAAAACCATTTTTTTAGATCAATTTTCTTTTTGGTTTTGTTGTGAATACACCGACATGGTAGGGCTACATCCTTACTGGTTTCAAAAAATTGAATTTGGTTTACTTTTTGATCAATATGAACATACTTGCCAGAAAGAGATTTTTTAGGATTTGATATCCAAAATTTTGCGAAGGATCCATTCCCTTGAAAAAGGCTACCATCAAAAAGAAGATAACCTGCAGGAACCGCATTGAAACCAGACCGATTGTTACCTGCAGAACCTTTCAACCACAAATATTCTGATTTTAGCATTTTAGCATCATTCTTTACTTTATCGATAAGAATACGCCAGTCTTTTTCATTGGGCAAACGCCAGCCTTTCGGACAAATATACTGGGCAGCATCACAGGTGTAATAATAACCTAAGATTTTATTTTCTACTGTTTCTTCAAATTTATATCCACCATCAATGTCAAACCTAATATTCTCGGCAAACCATTCCTGATTTCCAATTCGAACATATCGATATGCTTTCATATCCCTTGTATCTCGAAAAGTTCTGACCTGTTGGGCTTGCAAACAAGCCAAATGAGAAAATAAAACTACAGATACAAAAAGGAAATATCGCATCCTAAAAATTAAAATTGTGCAGACTTACAACCTGCTTTTTTCTTTCTCCTCTGTCTTGCACCTCCCAAACCTTCATCAGTAAAATTGTAAGAAACTGTGATGCCAGTAATCAAATACCAGTCCTGTGCTTTATCACCACGATCTCTGCCCCTCTCAGCTGCAGCTCTTTGGTATGTCTCAATATCTACATTGGAATTAGCATCCATCACGTAGAAATAGGTTCCATCAGCCATCATTTCCTGTAATGATAACTCCCTGATTGGGTTTGTTGAAATGATATTTCCATCATTGTCACGAATATTTTCAACTAACATATACTGGCCTGCTCTGTAAGGGCTTTGATTATAATAAGACTGCCCGCTGATCGCATCCAATGCATAGGAAAATCCAACATCATCCAAATAATCTGTAAAGGTTTTTCTAAATCCGATTTCAAAACCAATATTAAAATTACTATGTACTGCAAACTTAAATCCAACACCCATAGGTATAGATACCTGAGTTAAGGAATATGCTTTTCTATCGGGAAATTGTGGAAGTTCCTGACCTTCTGTATGTAAACCTTGCAGATCGATCCATCCATCTTCCACATTGGGATCAAAGTTTCGCGCCTGGGGATTGAAATTAAATACACTAAAGCCAAGGAATGCGTAAGGAGAAAACATTTTACCATTTCCCTGGGGATTAAAGCCCATCATATTAAATTCGCCAAAAACACCAAATTCAAGAATATGAGACCTGAAATGAAGATTTCTAATCCGATTTCTGGCATCTTTTGAATCCATATCATCACCGGAAATAGCTCCGTATACGCCCTGAGCTCTCAGGGTAATATATTTATTCATATTGTATCTAAGGAACAATCCGCCAGCGGGATGCAGATGTTTAAAATCAATGATAGAATTTACTAATTCACCAGAATAATTTGACACACCAGCGATGAGTCCGACTTCAAAATAAGGTCTGGCCCAATTGAACTGAGCATGGTTTTGTGTTGTAATAAAACCAAAGATGGCAAGAAAAAGGAGTTTTTTCATAATGTTAACTTTGTGCGCTAACAAATATAATTTTTTTTAAAATTAAATCCTATTTTCCGACGCTTAGTTCTTTACCTAACAACAATTACTGTGTCTCTACTATAGGAAAGAAAAGTAAAGATACCCTGACCACCCCTGATATTTGTAAGGATTCTGGAAGGTTGCGAGAATGGATTCCCATTTGAATTTTGGGCATCACTAATGGTTTCCAGGAAATCATGATAATCTCTATCAATATGATAAAATGTCGATATCAAAGTATCACCTAAATCATAATTATAGTTGGTGCCAAATGCTACCTTGCCCCCATTGAAAAAACGAGCATCATCAATTGACAAATCATATTCTGGATTTCTACAGACATTAAAAAGACCTACAGAATCAAACAATGCTCCTTTGTGTAGCATAACTCTGTAGTAGTCAACAGTATTTGCATCATCAACTACAGCTGAAATCAGCCCTGCTTTATCATCCTTAAATAAAAGTGTCATTTCGTCAATAGGAACAGGTCTTAAAAATCTGGTTTTTGCATATGCATGTCTGTTACCTTGAGGATCGTGAACTTCCAATTCGAAATCGCTGTTGTAATCTTCAGGACAGATCTGATTTGATCCATAATTATAGAATCTGGTGAGATCGGCATTGAAAAATGGTATAAACCCAAATAAACTATCCGCAGGGCAATTGGGTGAAAAATAAAAAGACTCCTGTAAGGTATCAGAAATTCCGTTATGTCTAATGATTACAGTTGCTCCTTTAACCAAAGGACAAGCATCCAAAGACTCAAAAAAACCTTTGGTTTCAGTTAGTAAAACACGATAAGGCTTTCCCGCCTCAAGATAACATTCTACTGTAAGAATCCGCTCTGGAGTAGGTAAGTTTAGGTCAATATCTCTTTCAAGTGAATCACAAGAATTCAAGGTGAATATGAGGAGACCACTAAAAATGATAATTAGAATATTTTTCATAGTTAAAATACAAAATTCCATGTAAGTGTAGGTATGATGGGTAAAAGTGTTACTGCTTTTGCCTGAAATTTTTCAGGGATTCGAATTCCTCCTTGATCCTCGCTTCCCGGGGCATACTGAGGGGTGATGTAAACAAAAAACACATTGTATTGATTGTATAAATTGTAGATACTCAATGTTAAATCGCTTTTAAATTTCCTTTTTTGAAACATCTTTATGATGAGACCAAAATCCAGCCTGTGATAATCAGGTAACCTGTAAGCATTTCTCTGGCTGTAAATAGGAATAAAATTGAAGGGATTATCATTCGTGATATCTGTTACAATCATTCTTTGCTCAGGTAAAGAATAGGCCTTACCTGTACTATACACCCAAGACAAGGAAAGCGTGAGGGGCGTTTTTGGTATATCAACAGTTATGACTGCTGAAAAATCATGTCGTCTGTCTGAAATAGAAGGGAAAGGGCTTCCATCCATGATATCAGGAAATTGCCGATATGCCCATGACAAGGTGTAACCCAACCAACCTCTGATCCATCCATTTTTCTTTTCCAGATAAGCTTCAAATCCATAGGTATCGCCTTTACCAAATACAAACTCATTATCCAGTCTTTCATTGAGAAATAACTGGGCCCCATCTCTAAAATCAACCTGACCATACAACCACTTGTAATAACCTTCTACAGAGAAAAACCAATCCTTGCCCAAAGCATAAGCAGCGCCTAGTGACAACATATCTGAAGATTGAGGTTTGACATTTGTATTGGATGGATACCAAACATCTGTTGGCAATGAAGCTCCTGATGAGGAGACCAAATGAATGTATTGATACATTCTTGTATAACTTGCTTTCAATGACAAATTCTCCATGATTGAATATTTTGCAGCAAGTCGAGGCTCTATTCCACCGTAAAATTTTTCGTTGTAAAAACCACTGAATCGAATTCCGTAATTCAAGCTAAATCTTTCATTAATTTTCCAGTCATCAGCTATGTAAAGGCCAGCTTCTGCCCCATGAAAATCACTACCAATATTAAATTGAATATCATTTCCATTACCTGCATTAAAACGACTTACTTTGAAATAGTGGTAGGTAGTTTGTAATCCAAATTTAATTTCATGCGCAGGGCTGGGGTTCCAACTGTATTCAGATTTTAAATTCACATCTCTGATTCCTGAGCCTAACTCCAACTTAAATTCATCAAATTTATTGGTAATCAAGTATTCATAATCAGAAAAAGTAATGCTGTTGTTCATAAAAATTTGAGGTGTAAGCATTCTGTTCCAACGAACGGTAGCTGCTATATTACCCCAATTAAAATTAAAATTGA
This sequence comes from uncultured Saprospiraceae bacterium, assembly GCA_964574485.1. Classification (GTDB taxonomy): domain Bacteria; phylum Bacteroidota; class Bacteroidia; order Chitinophagales; family Saprospiraceae; genus Saprospira. The sequence continues at coordinate 4,570 of CAZNNX010000014.1, forward strand.
TGACATCATCTTTGAAAGTAAAAAAGTCTCTGCCATAGTAGGCACTCACATATAATTTATCCTTATCAGTCAGGGCGATATTAAATTTTCCATTTACATCATGAAAACTATAATCAGGAATTGGATTCCAACTCTCATTATCTTTGTTTGCTTCATTTATGATTCTCGTAATGAGATCCACATAGGTTCTTCTGCCAGATAAGAGGAAAGAGCCTTTCCCCTTGGCTACTGGTCCTTCAAAAAGAATACGGGATGAAATTAATCCCAATCCACCGGAAAAAGAAAATCTTTTCTTATTTCCATCTTTCATCCTTAAATCAATAACAGAAGACAATTTACTGCCATATTCCGCTGGAAATCCTGCTTTAAATAATTTTACATTATTGATTGCATCAGAATTAAAGGTACTAAAAATGCCAAAGAGGTGAGTTGGATTGTACACTGCAGCTTCATCCAAAATAAATAGATTCTGATCAGCAGAACCACCTCTTACAAAAAGACCAGCAGTACCCTCTCCGCCATTTTTAACACCAGGCTTCAACTGAAGCACTTTTAAAACATCTGCCTCTCCGAAAACAACGGGGACTTCCTTGATTTCTTTCCCAGACAATTCCTCTACACCCATCTGTGTCGAGTTTACTTTTTCTTTATTTGATCCTGCAACAATCAAAACTTCGCCTGTTATGATATCAGCACTCAATACAAATGGGAGGTTTATGTTTTGGTTTAAAACTAAATTGGTATCTACAGATTGTAAGCCTATGTAAGATATGGTAATATTATAGGTTCCTTCTGGCAAAGTAATGGTATAATATCCGTATTCATTCGTAGATGTCCCAAAACTTCCTTTGTTGACTGATATACTGGCTCCGATAAGTATTTCCCCTGTTTCCTTGTCTGTAATATTGCCGCTTAGGGTATATTTGGCCTGGCCAAATGATTGAAGGGCAAAAAATAAAAGGAAAAAAATAGTTAGAAGAAGTAGTTGATTTTTGTGGTACACTGGAAGTTCGATTAAGATTTTTGCAAAGTTCTCAATTTATAAACAAAAACAACCAGCAACTTGTTTTTTTAAGAAAGAATTAATAAAAAAAAGAGGCTAGAAGCCTCTTTTGTATGTTTACCAATTTGAATCGTCAGAATCCTCAGTATTCTCGTTAAAGTTTTCTTCTTCATCAAATCTTCTTGCGAACTCATCATAGTTGTAATCAGGCATGAGGTCAGTTTTTACATGATCAACAACTTCATTCAAAGATTCTACAAATCTGTTAAAATCTTCCTTGTATAAGAAAATTTTGTGGCGTGTATACCCATCATCTTCCAAACGTTTGGTACTTTCTGTAATAGTAACGTAATAATCGTTACCTCTGGTTTGACGAACGTCAAAAAAATAGGTTCTTCTTTTTCCTGCTTTTACTTTTTTAGAGTAAACACTTTCAATTTTTTTATCTCTATCGAAGGCCACAATGAATAATTTTAGTTAGTTGATAGTAATGGAATTCTGTGGGTAAAAATAATTTAATTTTCTGAATATTAAAATGAAAGAAGCGTTTTTTTATAATTCATTGATTTTTAATACCATTAATTAACATCTCATTTCATCTAAAGCATCAGAAATGAGGTTTAGCTTTTCGTCATCCAACGCACCTATTTTGTCTAGAATCACCTGATCGAGATCCTGAGTTGCTAAAGATATTACTTCCCTTCCTTTTTCAGTAATAAAAATTTCAACCTTTCTTCGGTCAGATTGAGATTCTTTTCTACTTAAAAAATTCTTTTCCAATAATTTATCTACCAAACGTGAGGCATTTGACATTTTATCGATCATTCTTTCTGCTATCATCTTAATTGTAGCAGGTTTTCCCTGCATTCCCATCAGAATTCTTAAAACGTTGTATTGCTGTATTGTTAGATGGTAGGGTTTTATTGCCTCAGACTGTAAACCAGATATCCATGCGCTCGTATACATTAAATTGATTAAAGTTTTGTGCGCCGGACTCTTAAAAGGTTTTGTTTGTTTTATTACCTCTTCTATCCTCATTCTTTTGAATTTCCTACTAAAATTTGATTGCCTATAACACAAATTCGTGCTAAAATTATAAAAAAACAAACCATAGCTATTCAAAATGCAAAAAAAATATTAACTTGTGTTTGATTTTTTATAGACTGACATTTTTAAGACCTTATTTAAAGACAATCTGTGCATACTTTTGTTTCGCAGATTTTAAACTTTGACTGTTATGCAAGAACAAACTGAAAAGCTTGTTAATTCTCGTTTTGCTCAAATTTTTGAGCAATTAAAAAAAGATGGTAAAGTAAAATCAAAATCAGATATTGCCAGCCAACTTGGAACCTACAACCATGTTATCAATAGTGTATTAAAAGGAGAAAGAGGTCTTACCGTCGATCAAATCCATCGTTTGGTTGACTGCTATGGAATCAATTCAAATTTTTTATTTGAAAAAAGTTCAAAAATATATTCAAATGATATGCACAGATCTAATCCATTGAGCAATCTGGGCAGTACATCTGAAGGGAAGAATAATATAACGCTGGTTCCTCAAAAAGCTGCTGCAGGTTATGCCATTACTCTAGGCAACAATGAATATCTCAATGAATTTAAAAAATTTTCTATTCCAGGTTTGGAGGGCGATTTGATTGCATTTGAGATTAGCGGTGATAGTATGTCGCCACAACTTACCAATGGAGATATCGTAGTTTGTGAACCCTTAGAAAAAAATCAGTTACCCAAGGATAATGAGGTCTATGTTGTTGTAACAGATAATGTTGTAGCCAAAAGAATTAAAAGAATTAAAAATAATAATGGAGATCTTAGTGGTTTTGAGTTGATATCTGACAATTCTGTTTACAAACCTTATCAGGTAGATTTAGAAGAAATTAAAATGATGCTAAAAGTTAAAAACAGACTAACTTCCTATGGGTTAGCATAAGATTCAGTTTAGTGATTGCGTTTTGTAAATGAGGCCATCTTAGGATGGTCTTTTTTATTTTCCTTCCAGGTAAGCTATGTAAAAGGGATGTACTTCGCTCCCATCATTGATTGATTTCCAATTTTTTTTAATGATTTTCAATTGAGGAAAATCAGTCTCAAAAGTTGTCCTATTATCTTGAAAAGTTTCACCCATCAATACTACTAATTTGGGATTCCTTGTCCACTCATCCCTGAGTTGATCAAAAGTCAGTTCGTGAATTTTTCTAAATGAAACCTGTAGGTAAAAAGGAAAACTCATCTTCAACTGTTTATGGCTCAAACCTACGAGAGCAACTTCATTCCTATTTAATTTTTTGTCTTCTACAATAGTACAGATTTCATTAACTATGCCGGAAGAAGATTTTTCAGCACTTTGATTCACTAATTTTCCTACAAAAAACCAAACAAAAAACAAAAAAAAGTAACTATGACAAACCAAAGAAATCAGATAGAGTTTTCGTAAATAAAAAAAATAAAAAATTGCAATAATTACTAGGATAAATGATAGAAGAAAAATTTGATCTGATAGCTGAAACAAAGAAAAACTATAAACAGAAAACAGAATAATTATCGATAAAATCAAAATAGACACTATGAATCCAATAACATGTAGTTTGCAATTCATAATATTCTGATGCAAAAAATGAGCCAGCATAATAGCTAATATAGGTTGAGCTGCCAAGGCATAGGTCGGTAATTTACTTTGAACCAATTCGTAAAAAATCCATGAAAACAACAATGTGCCCAAAAAAGGAAAATACCAGTAATTGTCTCTGCCTCTCTTACCGAAATCGATGAGTGTTAAGATTAAAAAATAAATCCAGGGCAAAAATGAGGCTAAGATTACGACCAGATGATATCCGGGCGGGCCAGTTTGGCCAAATACTGTTGCACCAGAGGCTCTTTTTAAGATATACCAATCCAACAAAAAACCTACAAGTTTTCCACCATCCCATAAATATGAATAATAGCACCAAACAAAAAAAGGTATCAAAGAAATCAATCCAAAAAACCAAGGGTGCATTTGAATCAAACTCTTCCTTTCAAAACCTACTATAAATAAGAAAAGCCACAGACCACCACACAATATCAGAATGGGTGGCCCCTTGACCAATACACCCAAACCAATTCCCAACCAAAAAAACAGAAGATGTATCTTTCTTTTTTCCCTTAAAAAGGCAAACAGAGACAAAATGCTTAAGGTTTCAAAAAAAAGTAAGGTAGCATCTGTGAAAGATATCTTTGCAAGGGCAACAAATAGAAAAGAACTTCCCAGAATATATACGCTTAAAATAGAAACCTCTCTCCCCCATAAACTTTTACCCAGTTGAAAAAGAACAACTAAGGTTCCTATAGAAAAAATACCGGCAGGAAATCTTACGGCAAACTCATTAATGCCAAACAAACGATAGGATAATCCAATCAGCCAAAAATGCAAGGGAGTTTTTCTATGTACATCTGACCAAAAAAAATGAGGCTGAATCCACTGATCTTCCCTCAACATGTTGAGTGCAAAGCCTGCGTAGGCAGATTCATCATCATCCCACAAACAATAATCAAAGCCAACCAGAAAAACTAAAATTCCGAAGAACAAAAAGAATAAAGCAACTGAATTGCGGTGATATAACCACTTCGATTCTTTTTCCATCAGCCCTCGAAATGCAAAGAGAAGGTAAATCCATTCGAAAACAACCTATCGATAACACTGGAATAGATAAGATTTGGGTTTCGATCATGAATATTCAATAAACCATGGCTAAATTTAATTTCAGGAGACAGAATAAAATAAGGAAAGAATAATTGAAAGCCTACACCATATTCAATCATGAGATCATTCCTTGCAATACGCACCAAATCCTCTGCCTTCCTCGCTCTGGAGTTCGACGCCAAATCCAAACTGTATTTAGCTCCGAAAATAACAAAGGCCCTGATATCATGATAGGGTTTTGACTTGTAACGAAATTGAATGGGAAAGTCTATAAAAACCGATTCTATTTTTCTGTACTGCACCTCTCTTGTTCCCATGGTATACTCCAACCTTCTTTCAGCAAAGGAAAGTGTGGGCAAATTAAATCTCAAATCGAAATTTTCTCCAAATTTGATATTGGTAACTACACCCAGGTTAAATCCAGGGCCATATGCCGATTCAAGAATAACTACAGAATCATTCCGTATGAATGATTGGTCGTGCAAAATTCGATAATTGGAAGAGTTGTATCCTAAAGTGATACCAAAATAAAAATCTTTTTTATTAAAAACCTCATAGTTTTGATTGCTTATTTTTCTTCTTTGTGCCTCAAGTTTGACAGATGACAGAAGAGCTATCAAGCCTATTATTAATATTTTATCCCAGTGTAAATTGAACATATACCTAAGGTTAGATTGATTGATTTAACTTGGGAAAATCCACATTCTGAAAGCAATTTTTCAAATTCTTTTCCTTCGGGAAAAGCTTGAACTGACTCATATAAATATTGATATGCTTTTTGATCCTTTGATGTAATTTTTCCAATAAAGGGCAATATACGGCTGAAGTAAAAATTATACAATTGTTTTATGGGAAAAACTCTTGGTTTTGAAAATTCAAGTATCAGCAATTGAGCTCCAGGTTTCAAAACCCGTTGCATTTCCAGGATACCTTTTTTTACATGAGCAAAATTTCTTACACCAAAAGAAACGCTGATACCATCAAAAAAATTGTCTTCAAAAGGAAGATTTTCAGAGTCGGCTTCTGATAAAACAATCTTTTCCGACCAATTTTTTTTCTCTATTTTCTTTCTACCTATTTCCAACATTTTTACAGCTATGTCTACACCATAAATTTTTGCAGGCTGGTGTTGTTTGTAAATTTCCAGAGCTAAATCAGAGGTTCCAGTGGCTACATCCAATACAACAGACTCATTTTGAATTAATTTTAACCTGGCTGCAGCTTTTTTTCTCCAGTTTTTGTCTATTCCCAGGGATAAAAAATGATTTAAAAAATCATAGCTACCAGAAATATTATTGAACATTGAAGAGACTTGATTTTTTTTATCAGCCTCAACCTGGTAGGGTTTTACAAACTCTGACTTTAACTCTGACATGATTTTGTTTCTTTTTAAATCGTTAAATTGTATCGAATATGAAAAGCGATTCCGATATTTGCTAACATAACACAAAGTTAACAGTATTCTCTGTAATAGGTTTATTCAGTCAAATGAATTTCAAAAAGTTAAGTTATTTAGGAAGTTTTGCACATCTAAAAGATTGCCCCGAGGCAAACAAGCCTGAATTTGCCTTTATTGGAAGATCCAATGTTGGTAAATCGTCCTTAATTAACATGATTACCGGTGTTAAAGGTCTGGCCCATACATCCAGCACACCCGGAAAAACACAAACCCTTAATTTTTTTTTAGTAAATGAAGCTTGGCATTTAGTTGATTTACCAGGCTACGGGTTTGCTAAAACCCCTGAACATGTGCGCAGGGCTTTTAAAAAAATGACAGAAGATTATCTCTATCAAAGGGAAACTTTACAATCAGCCTTTCTATTGATTGATAGTTGCGTACCACCTCAGAAGGCAGACCTTGACTTCGCGAATAAATTAGGGGAGAATCAAGTTCCATTTGTTTTGGTATTTACAAAAACGGACAGAAAAAAATCTGTAAAAAATGGTAACTTTGTGGATGCTTTTAAAGATAAATTGCTTGAAACATGGGAAGTTTTGCCTCAAGTTTTTCTAAGCTCGGCAGAAACAGGTGAAGGAAAAGAGGAATTACACCATTTCATGCATGATATTCTCCAAAACTATAAAACATCTCAGCAAAAGTAGATGATATCATATAAGTACATATTGAAGCTCTCCATTCCTATCATGATTGGATCCGCCGTACAGAACGTCATAACGTTAACGGATACAGTATTTATGGGAAGAGTAGGCATGGTTGAGCTGGGTGCAATTGGTTTGGTGGGGGTGTTTTACCTATTAATTACAACATTAGGTTACCAATTTACCAAAGCGGGGCAAATCATGATTGCCAGAAGAATTGGATCGGGACATGAAGGAGAAATAGGTGAAATCACCCAATCGATGGCTTTTTTTGCATTCCTACTCTCTGTACTTATGTTTTTTATAATGAAATGGGGTGGAGAATTTTTCTTTTCCTTATTTGTTAGGGACAGGGACATACTCAGAGCTTGTATCGATTATTTAAACTACAGAAGCTATGGTGTATTCTTTAGTTACCTCGGTGTTGTGGTTCTTTCGTTGTATACTGGAATTTCTAGGACTACAGTTATTATTTACAATGCCCTTGTAATGGGTTTGGCCAACGTAGTACTGAATTACTGTCTGGTTTTTGGAAACTGGGGCTTCCCTGAAATGGGAATAGGTGGTTCTGCCCTGGCCTCTACCCTCTCTGAAATTTTAGCTTTTCTGGTTTTTGTTTTTTACATATTCAATGATAAAAAATTAGCCCCATACAAAATATTCGAGTTTAAACCCATTGATGTTAATTTGATAAAAGCCCAAATTAAATTATCCATCCCAATGATACTTCAAACTTTTGCAAGTTTGGGTAGCTGGTTTTTATTTTTTGCCTTAATCGAGCAGATTGGCAGAAATGAATTGGCCATTTCTAATATTATGAGAACTGTTTATATGCTATTCATGATTCCCGCCTGGGGATTTTCCTCAGGAATTAATACAATTGTAAGTAACCTGATTGGAAAAAGAGCATACCGCGATGTAATTCAGGCTATCAATAAAACTGCACTGCTTTGCTTCAGCATCACGATGTTTCTTGGATTTTTACTTTATTTATTTCCCAGTATTATACTTCGGATTGGCACAAATGATGAATACCTCATCGAACAATCTAAAAGATTAATTTGGGTATTGGTTTCTATCCTTGCTTTTTATTCTGTCAGTATTATTTATTTTAACGGCATGGTTGGAACGGGTGCTACTAAGGTAGCTCTGTACATTCAGGTTTTTTGTGTTTTTCTTTATATCGCTTATGTATACTACGTTGTAGGAATTCAAAAAGCTTCACTGGAATGGTCTTGGATGGCTGAAAACGTTTATATGATATCTTCTCTCATTATCTCAGTTTTGTACATGCGATCCCATAGTTGGATTAAATTAAAAATTTAAGAGATGAAATCAACCTTTCTTATCCTGCTCAGCCTTTTTTCTTTTCTAAGTATTCATTCTCAGCGTTGTAGTGAAAGATACAAAAACAGAATTTTCAACACGATTCAGATTCACAGAGATGTAATTTACACTAAAAATGCACCCAAGCTTATCGGAAGTTCTTTAGGGATAGAAACCATCATCAATAGGGATTTAAAAATGGATATTTTCTTTCCACCAACTACAGATATGGTTCAAAACAGGCCAGTAGTGATCGTAGCTCACGGAGGTGGTTTTATAGATATAGCCTTCATGGGAGGCACATTATTGGTTGGGGTAAAAGAGAATGATGATGTTCAGGCACTGTGTGATAGTTTAGCACACAGAGGGTTTATTGCTGCTGCTATTGAATATCGTACTGGATTTGATGTAGCTAGCACAACTTCAATAAAACGAGCCGTATGGAGAGGTGCTCAGGATATGAGTTCAGCTATTCGATTTTTTAGAAAAAATGCGCAGTTGTTGGGTGTAAATCCTGCTCAAATTTTCATTTCGGGTAGCAGTGCCGGTGCTTTTTGTGCTATTCACAGCTGTTTTGTTGATTTTTATGAACGTATACCGGAATCCTACGCACAGGGAATGGGCATGAATAATCTGGGTGCGCTACATAGCCGCCCGATAGTTCAATTAACAGGCACAAATCCTTATACAGGCAACAATGTGAGTGGGCAAGATATTGATTCATTACCTCTGGCAGTGGCCTCCTATTGGGGGGCAATTGCTGACAGTTCATTTTTTTATGGGAATAATAAAGCTCCTGTAATTATGTTTCATGGCGACAATGACATTGTGGTAAGTCACCAATGCGCCCGACCTTTTTCAAATGTGGTATTGGCTGCACCAGCTACCTGTGGCAGTGAGGTTATGTTTGCTGCTTTGCAAGGACAATCGATTGATTCCAAATTGTTTATTGAATCTGGTCAAGGTCATGAATATTGGGGAGCACTCAATGGAAGCTGGCTACCCAGTGGGCCCAATGCCTTTTGGAAGAATATCATCGACAGTACAATTTCATTCTATTATCATTATGCCCAACCTCAAATTCCAGTTCTGAATCTCCAAACAAGTTACCAAGCTGGTCAGATTTATTCATTTCAAGTTCAGAATCATCAGGCAGATCAAAGCTACTGTTGGAGCTTTACCAATGCCACCATTATCAGTAATAATCAAAGCAGTTTTCAAATTCAGGTGCAATTTGACAGCAACGCAACAGATTCAGAAATTCAAGTATCCACTCTTAGTTCAAATGATTTTGAAAGTCAACAGCAAATAAATTTGATACAACTTTCCCAAACATCTTCCCTGGAAAATATTTCGGAAAATAATTTTTCTATTTATCCCAATCCTGCGCAAGAAAAAATATACATTGAAAATAGCCTGGACGAAGAACCTATGCAAATACATATATTTAATTCGCTTGGACAAGGTATTTTCAAAAATCAATCGGATGATAAACAAATGGAGATTGATACAAATAATTGGCAAAAAGGGATTTATTTATTTGAATGTAGAAATCGAAGAGGTACATTCGTAAAAAAAATAATAATTCAATAGTAATATGCCCACCATTGCTCTAGAAGGATTACTCATCTATGCTCATCATGGATATTACAAGGAAGAACAAATCATTGGCAATGATTATCAGATTGACATCTATGCAGAGGTGGATCATATTCAAGCAACAGAAACCGATTTATTGACAGACACCATCAATTATGAAACTTTATTCAGAATTTGCAAGTCTGAAATGTCAAAAAACTCAATGCTTCTCGAGCATGTAGCGCAGAGGATCGTCAACAAAATAAAATCAATTTATACAAACACATCAAGTGTTAGAATCAGAATTTCCAAATTGAATCCACCCTTGGGAGTCAGTTGTGCCAGATCTTTCATTGAAATTGAAGAAAAATATAAAGTAGAATGCAATAAATGCAGAAGTACTTTTCTGTCTCATGAAAAAGGAGATTGCTGGACTAAACATGGGAAAATTCTTCCTGAAATTCAAAATAGTCTGACAAGATCATTTGGTCAATTGATTTGTAGAAATTGTCTGGCTCCTCATTTGATTCAAAAAGAAGAAATAGAGGATGAAGAGTAGTTTTGGTATATGATTTGATACATTAACTTAAAAATATGATTATGAAAAAAAGTTTATTGATTTTAACAACAAGTACTTTATTATTAGTTAGTACAACTTCTTGTGATACTTTGCAATCTGTTGTCAACACTACCTTAGGTGGAAGTTCCGATGCAAATGCACTTTCAAATGATCAGGTAATTGGTGGATTGAAAGATGCACTCAAACAAGGTACGAGCAAAGGTGTAGATATTTTATCTGCAAAAGATGGTTTTTTTAGAAATCAAGCTATTAAAATTTTATTTCCATCAGAGGCCCAAAAAGTTGAAAAAACACTAAGAGATATTGGATTGGGATCTATGGTTGATGATGCGATTGAAAAATTAAACAGAGCTGCCGAAGATGCCGCTGTGGGTGCCAAAGATATTTTTGTTGGAGCAATCACTCAAATGACAGTAAATGATGCAATGAATATATTAATGGGTGAAAAAAATGCCTGTACGGAATATCTGAAAAGAACTACTTCTCAGGCTTTATATGATAAATTCAATCCTGTAATTAAAACATCACTTGACAAGGTGGGTGCATTAAAAATTTGGAACGAAGTAATCAGCAGATACAACAAGGTACCCTTTGTACAGCAGGTGAACCCAAATTTAGATGATCATGTTACCAAAAAAGCTTTGGAAGGACTTTTTGTAATGGTAGAAAAAGAGGAAAGAGAAATCAGGGTAAATCCGGCGCAAAGGTTAACAGATTTAATGAAACGCGTTTTTGCAAAACAGGATAACAGATAAAATAATTTAAACTTGCTAACTAAAAGGGAATAGAAATTATATATTTCTATTCCCTTTTAGATTTTTAGAAATAACGAATGGCTCTTACCAGGTTTAAATCATCTTTAAAAGTATAGCCTGATATAGTTCCATCTGCAAAACAAAAATTATAAGCACTACCAAAATTGCCATAATAGCCACCTTCAGAACTACTCCAATAGCGTATAAAAGTAGAACTAACATTGAAATTACCTTTTCCATTCTGGTGCAAATGAACATATATTTTATTTAATTCATCTGTAGATGGTAAATACCAATCAGAGTATCCATTCAGTATCAACTCATCACAAATTTTAGCAGCTATGCCCGTTTGAGTACAACCATTCAAAATCAAATTTGTATTGATTCTACCATATCCAAAACTTGAAGAAGTATTTCCTATTTCTGTACCCCTGCACCCCCATTCAGCACTTGTACTTTGGTCAAAAGGAGCTACAATAATTCCGTGCTGTACATTTGGATCAAAACCAACATCGCTTGGCTGTAGTATATAAGCAACCAAACCTCCCTGAAAGGTATCTCCTATACTCACTTGAATAGGTTGATAATTCACAATTACTGAATCTGAAGAAGTTCCGTAAAGATTCGAAGCAATAATTTCTATGATATTAGTTCCCTGCTGAAGATTAATGTTCAAAGCATAAAAAGAATTTCCGTTCAAATTAAAACTACTAGAATTAACCCCATTCACTTTTAAAATTAAATCCTGACTTCCTATTACATGAAAAATTTCAGCAATCAGATCAATTTCTGGAATCGAGGTATTGAAATTAGTTGTAATTGGACTTATTATATCCACTTCAGGACAAGATGTATCTTTAGCAGCGTCTTTTTGGCATCCAAAAAATGATAAGAGAGCAAAAAAGTAGTAAAATTTATAAAGTTTCATGAGTTACTATTTTAGAAAATTAGGATTTCAAATGATATTTGTCTTTTAAATAGGTTTTATAATAATCGGCATAATTACCCACCCTTAATAGCATGGCTAAGATTTCAGACTTGTCAATATCTTCCATTTCTCTGATCACTTTGATAAAAATCTGATTTTCAAACAAGGTAAAAGCAACCCCAAACATTGCATCATTACAGTGTAGCAATTCCTCAAAAATGAGATATTTCAACTCAGAAGTTTCAGGGATAAAATAAATAGGCGAAAGTACCTGAATATAAACTCGACCTTCCATCTGCAGATAGAAAAGTTCTAACCATATATCAGCCGCACCCTTTGATAGTGACCAAATATGTTTATTTTCTTTCTTGCAAGCGTCAGGATCTACCTGCAATTCTTCAATTGCCTGCCTAACCATTGTTAACATCTCATCTGTAATCATAGGTAGTTGTATTAGTAAGGGGAAGTAAACTATCCAAAATAGTAAAAAAAGTACTATAATTTATATTTTTAACATTTTGGGAAAGAGTCTGCTATACAACTCCCAATACAGTGATGCAATACTCCAACCTAATAAAGCACCTGCAACTATGTCAAAAAAGTAATGAACCCCAACATAAACCTGAGAAAAGGAGATCATTCCTGCCCAGATAAAAAAAATTATGCGTACATGTTTTGATGGAAACAGAAAAAACTTTTGAAATATTTGAATCAAGATAAAAGAAAGAGCAAAATGGTTGCTGGCATGTGTAGAAGTAAAACTATAGCCAGATCCACAATGTACCCGCAATACAATTAATTTGGAAAAAATTTCGTCATTGCATGGTCTTGGCCTTTGAACCAGATTTTTAATGAGTTCAGAACTCAATTGATCCGTGGTAAAAACAAGAACAAGAACCAGCAAAACAATACCCCAAGCCTTAGTGCCTAACTTATAAAAAATTAAAAATAAAACAAGGATATATAATGGAACCCAAAGCTCTTTGGTTCTCAACCAGGGGCAAATCCAATCCAAAACTGGATTCGCAATTTGTTGATTTATAAACAAACTTATGTACTGATCAATATCTTGAAGAAATGTTAGCATTTTTTTAATTTCAAAATCAAACGATCTGACTTCTTTTCGTCAAATGCCTCAAAATGATAAGAGCCATATATTTCCTCCAGTTGCAAATTGGTATATGACAACAATTGCTGAAAATCTTCTAAAAAAAGTGCCTGCACCTGCTCTGTAAAATTGTAGGAATTCTGACCAATAGTAAATCTGATTTCCTTCATAATCCTGTTATTTTGGACCCATCTTCTGAGGTGAAATTTGATATCTCCCTGAACTTTCTCTTCTTCCAAAACCAAATTGCGTATTACTTTTTTCGCATTCATAAAATCAATCAAGATCAAGGCTCCCTTTTTGGCAGATTTTTCGATATTTTGTAATACTTTCAGATTTTCAGCACTATCTTCAAAATACCCAAAACTGGTAAACAAATTCAAAACAGCATCAAACTGGTTTACACCAAAATCTAATCTCATATCATGAACTTCATAGTTGAGATTTTGATATTTTAGATTATTTTTTTTTGCTTCCTCAATACTCTTGGGCGATAAATCCAATCCCAAGACAGAATAACCTTTTTCCGCCAATCGCAGTGCATGTCTCCCTTGACCGCAGGCTAAATCCAAAATATAGGAATCTGCTGACAGGGAAAATTTATCTACAAGGCCATCAATAAAATAGTTTGCCTCAGTAGGGTCACGATTTTGATATAAAATGGGATACCAGGGACTATCAAACCATGAGGCAAACCAATTTTGATTCTCCATTATTTAATTTCTAAAATTTGATACGCCTTACCATCGAGCAAAAGTCCATTCGGGACCAACTGTACCTTGGGGTTCGAAGAAATCAATTGTTTATTTTCAGCCAAACTCATTTTAAATACGTTTTGAATTGCACCCGTAGCCGAACTATCGCTTGTTAACTTTTTCAATAGTACATCGTTGCCGTCCATAATGGTAAACTGAATTGTTCTTGATTGTTTTTCAGATGTCGACACCTGAGTGGAAGCAGTGAAATTGTGTATTAATCCAGATGGATTGTGGGCTGTTATAAGTAGGTCTAATTCCCTTTCTTTTTTTAATGGTCTAACAAATTCCTTTTTGATTGCTTCCCAACTGGGCAATCTTCTATGATGCCAGTTTTTCACTACAGTTCCATTATATAGTAGCACCAAACCAGGACTTGATCTAATAATGGTTTTTACTAATTTTTCATCACTTTGAATGAGAGGAAATTGAATGCCATATTTGTTTTGAAACAAAATTAATTCACTGGAATCTGTCCCGTCATGATTTAAATCCTCCACATGGTGATACATCATATGAATAGGCAAACCATCTTTCTCTGCTGCCTTGGAAATTTCCTTAACTTTTGTCCACGGTCCCTGGTCCTGCGGATCAATGGCATAAGCCACCCATAGCAAGGCAAAACCATGCGAGGCAAATACTTGTTGCTTGGAAGCATCCATTTCACTGATTTTAGAATCACAACCCTTGATTATCAATTCTTCTTGAGTGAGCCCTTTTTGCACTTCCCAAACTGAAACAGAATCGGTTGCTCCGGCTGGCAACATTTTCTCAGTCCAGGTATAAGGATGATTTCCTATATCATTGGCCTCAATCAGCTTTGTTTGTTTGGTCAATAAATTTTTATAGGTATAAACAATTTTTTTAACAGGAGGATTGGCAGCACACTCAGCTCTGGCTAATGCTAAATTTGTTCCTATTTTAAAGGGTCTGAAATCGATCATTGGCAGATCAAAATAAAAATTCATAAAACAAAAAACAGTAACAAGCAAAGCAAACAATTCTGTCATCAAATTTCTGATTTGAATACCCTTCCATTTGAAATGATCAGGAATGATAAACTTGAGGTCAGAGGTCCTGGCAAAAAGATAAATTGCCATGAAAGTCAACAGTATGTCTTTAAAAAAGGTCTCAACAGGCAGAAGTTTCATAAAATCTCCAAAACATCCGCAATCTGAAACCTTAATACTGGTTTCCTTGAAGGCTTGCCATTTACTAAAATCAAAAATACCTACATTTTCGGGAAGATATCCTGTTAAGTAATTGTACCCGGTAAGGAAAGTGAAAAACAACATCATGAGTAAATTAATACCCGTGTTCCATTTTTTTCCATGTCCAAGTATCAAATTAATACCTACGACAATTTCAACCACTATCATTAACAGAGCAAAGGGCAGTGCATAGGGCTTCATAAAAGACAAAGAAGGAAGTAATATGGTAAAATAATCAGCCATTTTATAAGCTGTCCCTAAGGGATCAACGGCCTTTACCCAACCTGAAAAAATAAGCAGGGCTCCCATGAAATATTGAATAAACCACAATAACAAAGGTGTTTTTGCATATTTTTTCCATTTAGCATGGGCATAACCCAGAGTCAATGTTAAAATCAAGGCGATTACAGCAATGTTGAAAAATAGCGTATAAATAGTCATATTCTTACTTGTTTTTTTCTTCGGTTAATTTAATTAAAGCAAACAAAGCATAATTGATAATATCTTGATAACCTGCATCTAACCCTTCTGAAATCAAGGTGACCCCTTGGTTATCCTCAATTTGTTTGATACGAAGCAGTTTCATTAAAATCAAATCTGTCAGAGAACTGATTCTCATATCTCTCCAGGCTTCACCATAGTCATGATTTTTCGCCAACATTAAAGCCTGTGTAGAGGAGGCATACTGATTATAAACATCCAAAGCCATGGAAGGATCAAGTTCTGTATCCAAGACATCATTTTGTTCTAATTGAATCAAAGCCATAATGGCATAATTAACAAGACCGATAAATTCGGCTTCAATTCCCTCATCAATCTTACTAAAACCTTTTTCTTCAATGCCTCTTATTCTTTTTGCTTTGATGTATAGCTGATCAGTGAGAGACGAAGGTCTTAAAACTCGCCATGCTGTGCCGTAATCGAGGGTTTTTTTGTAAAAAATATCTCTACACTTTTGTAGTTCCAAACTATATTGATCCAGGGTTGTAGGCATAATCTATTTTTATTCAATAATCTTTTGGTTTTCGATTTGTCTCAATCTATCTTTACAAAAATCAATTAAAAATTTTGCCCTCTTTGTTAAAATTGATAACTGATCCATTTTTGTATTAGGTTGATCTAATTGCTGCAATATATCTTGAAGTTCAATTAAGGCAGACTCATAATCAATTGGATTTTCTTCCTCAGACATAAATAATATTTACCCAAAGATATAAAATAAAACGATTCCTTTTTTTTCGATTTTCTAAAGACAATGTTAATATTAGATGGCTGTACTTGCATTAAAAGATCTGAAAATTGGATATGATTCAACCAAAAGCATTTCAGTTCCAGATACAAATTTTAGTTTAGGAGAAACTGTAGGTCTGTTGGGAAGAAATGGAAGAGGCAAAACAACCCTTCTCAAAACACTACATGGGCAGATAAAACCACTGACCGGACTGATAGAATTTCAAAATCAAAATATACCAAAACTACCGCTTGAAAAATTGGCCGGGCTCATATCCTATGCTGATGCTAATTCCCATTTTGCAGCTTTTCAAAGTATTTTTGATTATGTGGCAGTTGGATCATACAAAATGTTGAACTTCTGGGGCCATCTTGAGGAAGATCAAAAAACAAGAATTCAAAAAATATTATCCGCTTTTGAGATTCAGTCCATACAAGGTCAATTCATGTCTGAATCCAGTGCCGGACAACGACAAATGGCACAGATTGCAAAAATGATCACACAAGATTCTATCATTTACCTTTGGGATGAAATCACTTCCAATCTAGATTTTTACAATAAATCACTTTTCTATAGTTATATATCAACATTTAATCAGGATAAATCCAAAATACATTTTATGTCAGGCCACGACCTGGAACTATTGTACGAGCATTGCCAAAGTTTTTTTATTTTCCAAAATAAAGACCTGTTATTTTTAAAAAAGGAAGAGCTAACATCTGTAGAAAACTTAAAAAAATTAATGTTTTAGATCACATAAATGAATCTAAACACGTTTTATTTTAATAGTAAAATAAGTTATATTTACGATCATTAACATTAACAATACTATGAATAACAAATCTTTACAAATTCAGATTTTACTCTACTTAATTTTTAGCCTCAGTAGTTTTACTTCAGTTTTCGCCCAGCCACAAGCTGTTTGCAGAAATTACACTGCGCAAATCACTCCCAACGGAGTAGTGGTTGTAAGCGGTCAAAATCTAAACAATGGTTCTACCGGCTATACCAGCCTGATGTTGATGTATAATGGAGCGCTTCAATCTTCCATTACCTTTAATTGCAATTCGGTTGGTCAAAATCTGACAATTGGATTGGTAGCAGTAGATAGTGCGGGAAATCAGAGTATTTGTTATTCAGTTGTAACCATCACCGCTATGGCAAATGTTTGCAATACAAGTTATAGCATGGGAATCAGTACTTCAAATGCAAGCAATTGCAATACTTGTAATGGTCAGATCGCTGTGACGGGCCTTACCAATTCAACGGGAGGCCAAGCACCTGGCCCCTATACTTACCTATGGTCCAATGGTGCTACCACTGCTTCCATAAGCAATGCTTGCGCCAATAATTTTTACATGGTTACATTAACCGCAGGCAACGGGTTAAATTATATGGGTTCAGCAACTGTAGGATGTAACAGTAGTCCCAATGCAGTTTGCAACGCTTATACGGCAGCAATTACTCCTAATTTAGTGGCAACAGTAAATGCACAACAACTTTCTACTAATAGCACAGGCGGACAAGCATTTATATCCATGAATGGACAGCTTGTCAATTCAACAAGTTTTAATTGTTCCCAAATTGGAAACCAAAATGTACAAATTGTAGTAAGAGATTCTCTAGGAAATACAAGCAGCTGTGTAGCAGTTGTTTATGTTGTTGATCCAAATAATTATTGTGGAAATCAGACCAATTTACCACAGGCGATCTGCAATTCACAACTTAGTTATGATTTGGGGAATCCGAATGGCCCTTATGCTATTATTACTCCTCAAACCCTCAACAACAACAGTATCAATGCATCTTCGATGTGGATGATTACCCCCAGTGGTTCTGTAGTTTATGGGCCTCATACCCTTTCATGTAATGATATTGGACTTCAGGCATTTACCTTAGTTGTTTCAAATTCCAGTAATATCTCATCCAATACTGCATCTTATGACAGTTGCGTTGTATGGATCAATGTGACAGACACGCTACATGTATGCAGTGCTGGAAATTCGAATTACTTTGTTCAGGATAGTATGATCTCGAGTTCTTGTACAGGAGCCTGCACTGGTATTTTTGTTATTTACAATGTATATCTTGCTACAGGACAAATAGCACCACAGCCTTATACAGTAGTTTGGTCAGATGGTTATACAGGAAGTTCCAGATATAACCTTTGCGGTAATCAAACTTACAGTATGATCATTTATGACGCACTACAAAATGCCTACAATCATAGTGTTACTGTAGGTTGTAGC
>CAZNNX010000014.1:23100-33020 GCA_964574485.1 uncultured Saprospiraceae bacterium
CAATAGCAGCCTACCTAATTCTTGTATAGATACAACGAGAATCAATAATGGCATCAATTGCCCTACTGGATATGTGCCCGTTTGTGGTTGTAATGGAATCACCTATCCCAATGCCTGTGTCGCTGCAAATCATTACGGGCTGCTTGCCTGGACTTCAGGACCTTGCCCTGGACATAATAGCAATCAACCCATCATCACAGTTACAGGATCAGGATGCAATGCAACCTTCTGTACGGGTTCTGCCACAATTCAGTTTCCAGGTGCAACTCCAAATAATTTTTGGACTTTGGTTTGGAGCGATAGTATCACTCAGACAGGTTCGGGATCTCAACTGTCCAGAAATGGGTTATGCCCAGGTGTTTACACAGTACAGATAACTGGCAATACGAATCAAAATTACTTCATTACAGTGGTTATTGGTACTCAACAGGGTTGTGTGTGGCCGGGAGATGCGGATGACAATACTGTTGTGAATAACTGGGATTTACTTCCCATTGCTCAGACTTTTGGCGCAACAGGTAATATGAGACCCAATGCAAGCATCAACTGGGTAGCCCAATCTTGTGCATCATGGAATGTCTCCAATCCCATTGCAGGATTGCCTGATTACAAACATATCGATTGTAATGGTGATGGTGTTATTAACCAGACTGATCTAAGCGCAGTACAACAGAATTATGGACTTTCCTATTACAGAGGTAATCAGTCAAGTCTTCCCGGAAATATTCCATTCTTTATCAATTCAACAAATTCCACAGAAGGATCTTCTGTTCAAATTCCAATCCAATTGGGCAATGCTACAGATATGGCCTTGGCTTACGGCATTGCTTTTACTATTGAATATGATCCCAATATCGTAGTACCTGGATCTGCCTTTGTAGACTTCAACAGTAGCTGGTTAGGTACTAACCTTATGGAATTCCAATATGATTTTTCTCAACTAGGTAAAATAGAAGTGGCTGTTTCGAGAAAGAATCAAACCAATCAAAATGGATTTGGGCAAATTGGACAATTTAATTTTACTTTAAGAAATAATATACTCGGCAATTCTTCTTCCAGAATAATGAATTTGAATCTAAGTCAGATTAAATTAGTTCAAAATAACAATACGGTTTTGGGAACCAATGTTCAACCTGCCACAGTGACGATTACCGCAGCTACTGCGCTTGAATATACTGACATTTCTTCAGTACAAATATTTCCAAATCCTGCAGATAATCAGGTTTCCGTACAATCTAAAGAGATGATGAGTGAAATAAAATTGTATAATCTATCAGGACAATTGATTTATCATAATACTGAAAGCCGAAATAATTCCATCATCAGTCTGGATGAGTTTCCTGCCGGTATTTACAATTTACAAATCAATACCTCAAAGGGTATTACTAATCAAAAATTGATCATTAGATAAATTGAAAGGGAGCAAAAAGCTCCCTTTTTTATAATTTTTTCCAAATATGAACAACACAAACACCAGCTACTTCAACAGGCTTAACCTGATTTATTGGGCATTAATTGGCTCTCAGATCGTATTTGCTATAATAGCCTCTCTTATTCAGAGTAGTAAAGTCTCTGAAGCTGAGGCCTATCAGGATACTATGATTTTTCGTTTCATCGCCATCGTACTCATTGCAGGTGCAAGCTTTACCAGTCATACGCTACCCAATAAAATTATCCCTATAAACAAGGATCAAGAAACCAAGGAAAAATTACAAATGTATATGAGCCGGCAAATTATGCGATTGGCATTGTTGGAAGGCCCTTCTATGCTTTGTATTGTATTTTATATATTAAAATCTGATATGATTTTTTTATTGGGCTCTGTAGTTTGCATTGTATTTATGTTGAGTGCAAGACCTAAAAAGGATAAGATTATTGAAGAGTTAGAAATTAAAGCAGAAGATCAAAATATGATATAAAAAAAGGCAGCTTATCGCTGCCTTTTTTATTGTTAATCTCTCCTATTTCCTCTGTTTTGATTTCCTCTGTTATCACGATTACGATTATCTCTTGGACCTCGATTATCGTTATTCTCTCTGGGGGTTCTTTCTCTTTCTACATAACCTTCAGGCTTTGGAAGATTTGCTTTAATAGACAATTTAAACTTTCCAGACTTAGGATCTACCTCAATAAGTTTTACTTCTACGGAATCGCCTTCTTTTAAGACATCTTCCACTTTTTCTACCCTTTCATATGAAATTTCAGAAACATGTAGAAGCCCTTCCTTTCCAGGTAAGAATTCAACGAAGGCTCCAAAAGGCATCAGTTTAACAATTTTTCCTGGATAGTTGGCCCCAATTTCTGGTTCAGTAACAATACCCAATACAATAGCTTTGGCTTTTTGTACATTTTCAGAAACACCAGAGATATAAACAAATCCCTTGCCTTCTTTTTCTTCCAAAGCTATAACTGTACCTGTTTCTTTCTGAATTCCTTGTATAACCTTACCACCTGTACCAATGACTGCACCAATATAACTTGACTCAATTATTAATAATTCAATTCTTGGTGCATGTGGTTTAAGATCTGGCTTAGGAGCATCAAGGGTTTGATTCATAACCTGAAGGATATGAAGTCTTCCCTCTTTAGCCTGATGAAGGGCTGTAGTTAGCAAATTATAGTCCAACCCATCAATTTTTATGTCCATTTGACATCCGCAGATTCCTTTAGATGTACCTGTAACTTTGAAATCCATATCACCTAAGTGATCTTCATCACCTAAGATATCTGAAAGTACAACGGCTCTTCCCTTACTGTCAGTAATTAATCCCATTGCAATACCAGAAACAGGTGCTGATATTGGAATACCTGCATCCATCATGGCCAGGGTGCCAGCGCAAACAGTTGCCATTGATGAAGAACCATTCGATTCTAAAATATCAGAAACAACCCGTACAACATAAGGATAATCTTTAGGTAATACCTGATACAATGATCTTCTGGCTAAGTTACCATGTCCAACCTCTCTTCTACTTACACCACCTCTTCTTGAGGTTTCGTTAGTTGAATAGGACGGAAAATTGTAATGCAACATGAATCGATCGTAAAATTGTTCCAAGGCATTGTCATTTAATGACTCATCCAGTTTAGAACCCAAAGTAACTGTAGTTAGAGACTGAGTTTCCCCCCTTGTAAACAAAGCAGAACCATGTGGAGAAGGCAGATAATCTACCTCACACCAAATCGGTCTGATGGCATTGGGTTTGCGACCATCTAATCTGATTTGAGTAGTCAGAACAGCATCTCTTGTTGTTTCCCATTTTAAATCTTCAAAATAGCGATTAAAAAACTTAACTAAGGAAGGCCAGCTTTCCTCACCGTATTTTTCTTTCAACTTTAATTCAGCCTCTTCCTTAATTTTTTTGTAACCATCTTTTCTACCCGCCTTATCTGTTCCGGACAAGGATAAATCATAAATGCCTTGTCTACTCAGATTTGACAAATCATTTTTTAATTCTTCATTTTCTTCAGGTAAATCGATATTTCTATTTTCAGTGATGCCAACCAATTTTCTTAATTCGGTTTGCAAAGCGCATTGCTGCTGAATTACTTCATGAGCCTTTTTGATTGCTTCTATCAAATCTTCCTCCTGACATTCCTTAGCCTCGCCTTCCAACATTACGATGTTATCGACACTTCCCGCAATGATAAAATCCATATCCGCCTCTTGTAATTCTGAGCGATTGGGATTAATTACATAGGCATCATGAATACGAGCCACGCGTACTTCTGAAATAGGACCATTGAAAGGAATATTAGATGTCATCAAGGCTGCAGAAGCAGCTAAAGCGGCATAAGAATCTGGCAAAGTTTCTTTATCTCCTGAAATAAGAACCACATTTACCTCAGTATTACAAAGAAAATGTTCAGGAAACATAGGTCTTATGGCTCTATCGATCAAACGAGAAATTAGAATTTCATAATCAGAAGGGCGAGCCTCTCTTTTAAAGAAATTACCAGGAATTCTTCCACCTGATGCAAATTTTTCTCTGTACTCAACAGTAAGTGGAAAAAAATCTTGTCCTTCATTTGCTTTTTCAGCAGCAACAGCTGTTGCTAGCAACATAGTATTTCCACACTTTAACATTACGGAACCGTCGCACAAAGCAGCGAGCTTACCATTTTCTAAAATGATTTCCTTGCCTGCGATCGAGGCACTAACACGATTGGGAATTTGTTGACCCATTTGATTTAAATTTTAAATGAATAATAAAAACCTGTAGACTTTAAAAAAGCGAGCGCTTTTATAAAGAACTTTATCACATATGTCTAAGAGGTTTGCAAAAGATGTTGTAAAGGTAATTAAAAAAAAACCTCCTGCAAATGCAAGAGGTTAATTAATTATTATTTGTGTGTATCTCTGATGCCTAGTTCAGAAATCAACGTTCTGTATCTGGTAATATCCTTTGCATAAAGATATTTCAATAATTTTTTTCTTTTTCCTACCAATTTGATAAGAGAATATCTTGTAGCATGATCTTTATGATTTGCTTTCAAGTGGTTCGACATATGTGCAATTCTGTAAGTAAAAAGCGCAATTTGCCCTTCAGTAGAACCTGTGTTTGTTGCAGAACCGGCATATTTGATGAAAATGGGTTCTAATTTTTCTTTGTTTAAATACTCTGACATTTTAAATTTTTTAATTGTTTACCAATCGAGATTACGAAAATCATTTCTTAGCGTTTGCAAATATACAGAACATGAAGGAGAAAACAAAACGAAACAAAAAAAAGTCTCCTTTTTGAGAAGACTTTTTTGTAGCGAGGGAGGGACTCGAACCCTCGACCTCAGCATTATGAGTGCTGCGCTCTAACCAGCTGAGCTACCTCGCCATTGCAATAATGCGGCTGCAAATATATAAGAACTTATACAAATATCAAAATAAACCTGAAATAATTCCATCTTCATTAACATCAATAAAATGCGCTGCCGGTTCTTTAGGTAACCCTGGCATTGTCATAATTTCTCCTGCATAAGCCACTACAAAACCTGCTCCAGCATACAGCCTCACGTCTTGAATTGGGAATTCAAAATCAATGGGGGCTCCCAATTTTTTGGGGTCATGAGAGAAGGAATATTGAGTTTTCGCCATGCAAATAGGTAAATGTCCGTATCCCTGTTCTGTATACTTTTTTAATTTTGCAAGCACCCCTGACTCCCAATCAATAGATCCAGCACGATAAATTTCTTTCGCAATTTTTTCTATTTTCTCCTTCAATGGCAGCTGATCTTCATATAGAAAATTCAACTTTGAAGGTTCTTCACACAAGGAAACAACATGATGTGCCAAATCTGCCATACCCGCAGCTCCTTTAGCCCATCCTTCACAAAGTATGGATCGAACACCGATATTTGAAGTTAAATGCTGAAGTGCTTGAATCTCTTCCGCTGCATCTGTTTCAAAATGATTAATCGCAACTACAAGTGGCAAACCAAATTTTTTTATATTTTCAATATGTCTTTTTAAATTTTCAAAACCAAGTTGCAAGGCCTCCACATTAGGTTTTTTCAATTCAGACTTTTCAATACCACCATGCATCTTCAATGCTCTGATTGTAGCAACCAACACTACTGCAGCAGGTTGGATTCCAGCTTTTCTACATTTAATATTGATAAATTTTTCGGCACCCAAATCAGCACCAAAACCTGCTTCAGTTACAACAAAATCTGCAAAATCTAAGGCAGTTTTTGTAGCAATAATACTATTGCAACCATGTGCAATATTGGCAAATGGACCACCATGAATCAGGGCCGGATTATTTTCCAGACTTTGAACTATATTTGGTTTAATGGCATCTTTCAAAATTACAGCCATGGCGCCATGAGCTTGCAAATCCGAAGCCTTGATATCTTTTTTATTTTTATCCTGACCAATAATAATTTGCCCCAATCTATTTTTCAAATCCACCAGTCCCTCCGACAGGCAAAGAATTGCCATCACTTCTCCTGCTACAGTAATATCAAATCCAGACTCCCTCGGATGACCATTCGGCACACCACCCAATCCAGATATTACCGATCTGAGGCTGCGGTCATTCATATCCACCACCCTTCTCCACTGAATTCTTCTGCTATCCAATTCCAAAGAATTTCCATGATAGATATGATTATCGATCATAGCAGCCAAAAGATTTGTAGCAGCAGTTATTGCATGAAAATCTCCTGTAAAATGAAGATTTATATCTTCCATAGGCACAACCTGCACATAGCCACCTCCTGCCGCTCCTCCCTTTACCCCAAAGCAAGGTCCCATCGATGGCTCTCTTAAGGCAACTATTGATTTTTTTCCAATGAAGTTTAAACCATCATTCAGACCAACCGAGGTGGTGGTTTTTCCTTCTCCAGCAGGTGTTGGACTAATAGCTGTAACCAGAATCAATTTTCCTTTTGCTGAGGCTTTTGATTTCACCTGTGAAAGATTAATTTTTGCCTTGTAATGACCATAAGGTTCCAGTGCATCATTGGATATACCTAGCTTTTCAGCTATTTGATATATGGGTAGCATCTTGGCTTTTTGCGCAATTTCAATATCAGATAGAATTTCCTTCATGGGAAAATAATTTTTTTATGTTTTTATTTATAAAAATCAAATTTATCGTCAATATCACAAAAAATAGAAGTCCAATAAAAAGCAAAACAAGATAGGAAGGTGCGGGATCCATTTGTTTAAATCCTTGTTGGAACAACATTTCAGATAATTTATATTTTAAAATAACCAGAACAGCAGTGGAACTAATAAAGGTAAAAATTAAAATGACACTTATTCTTTTAGCAAAGAAACTTGATACCTGACGAATCTGATATCCTAATTGCAACAATAAATGTATGTTGCTCGATTTTTGTGAGATGAGCACCTGAAAATTCAAAACAAAAACAAGAATAGCCAGGATGATAATCAATATAGAAATAATTCCAACCATAGCCAAAACCATGAAAAGTGCAAGCTTCAATTCAGATCCTATGATCCCATTGGAACTTAGTTCCCATTCATTTTTTTCTAAAAATTGATTCAATTCATTGCTATATGGATTTTCTGTGGTAAAAATTAACTGCGTAGGTAAAACTTCAGATGCTTTACCCAGTTCTTTGTTGTGATAAGCCAGAAATTTTTGGGGTACCAAAACCGAATTCACTTGCTGTGTAAAACCAATGATTCGAGCTTTATATCGTTTTTGTTTACCATTACCACTTACCTGAATCTCAAAATCAACCGCGCTTAGAATATCCCCACTCAATTGAGGAAGACCCTGTGAAGCGCTAAAACCAAAATTATACAGGGCTAAATAATCTGCCGAGAGAACAATAGGTAAGGTTGTATCTGAAAGATTCCAGTTAAATTGAAGCGTATCAATTTCTAAAAACCGATTGGGAACTGATTGAAAAAAAAGCAAACTCTTTACTCCTATTCTACTCAGATCAGCCCAAACTTCAAACTGGTTTGATTGAATTGGAGCCAGATCCTGCACAAATTTTTCATTTTGAAAAGAAAGAAGCTCTTCCTTAGAAAATTTTTTGGCCTGCGCTCCTCTTACTTGTTTATTTACAATTAGTATATTTTTATCCCGAGCACCCAACAACAATAATTGCAAATCAAGGTAAAACTGAAAGACAAATACAAGCAAGGTAAGGCCTATAAATAGTCCCAGGACACCCCCCAGAACAATTCCCTTACCTGAACCTGACAACAAATATTTAAATTCCTTGGAAGATTGCCTCATTTAGATGTATCTCCTTTTTACCCATTTGACAAATTCTTTAGCTAAATTGAGTTTGGTTTTTGATGTCCAATCCAATGGTTTGGCATACTCCATCCAAATGATTCGCTTGGCCTCCTCAAAGTGAGCACATTGATTTAATCTCTCTAAAGCTGTACTAAACTGGGCACTATCCCCAGCAAACAAATTGTTCTTAAAATTTAACTTATCATTTAAACTGAGTGCTTTCAACAGGTCATCTACTTTCTTTTCACTCAGTTTTGAAGCCAAATCTGTTGCAATAGGAAAGCTAAATAATAAATCTGATTCTTCATCTCTCATCTCTTCAGTTCTCATTTCAGGCTGCTCTAATTTAGAAATTACAGGTTCTGATTCAGGAAGCAATTTCTCCGAATCAGATTGAATGACTTTTGCTGTATCTTCTTTTTCTTCTGGCATCCATTTTTTTTCTTGAATTGTAGTAAATTCTGCCTGACTACTATTCTTTTCCTCTGTTGAAGGAGTTATCTGAAATTGATCTATTTCAATTACTTCTTTCAAAATTTCAATTTCTACAACATTTTCAGGCGATTGATTTACAATTTCCACAACAGGTGCAGAAGTATGATTAACTATGTCAAGCTTGTTTTCTGTTGATTTGGTACAAATTTCAAGTTCCAACAACTCAGCATAAAAGGACCTGGTCAATTCTTTCAATAAATCACTATCTATTTCAGATATGGATTCTTTGCCTTCATTAGACAGCCTTCTGATCTGTTTTTGTATTTGTTCTAGTTTTTGAAGTAAGCGAGTGAAAGACATAAGACAATGAATTAATTGATTAGAGTATGAAATTAAGATTTAACTTAAAATTTTTGAACCCATTATCTGAATTAAAAAAAAATTGTTCGACTTAACAAAAAAATTACATCGCAAGCAACCATTTAAACACTTATATCGTATATTTGCATTATTCCCGAGTGAGTTTGTTAAGTTCCCCCAAAAACTGAGGAGATGTCAAGGAAAGAAGATACAGGTAAAACAGAGCAATGTTTTTTTACATTTTTGTTCTTGTTGTTTTTTATTTTAGCTTTTATTATTTATTTACTTATTTCATATGCTTCCAAAGATGAAAATCAATTGGAACATTCTCAATCATACCAACATAATAAAAAAGAAGTCAGGATCTAAATTGGAGATTGAGTTTCTTTAGACGGCACAACAAAAAAGCCCTTACAAAATGCAAGGGCTTAGTTTCAAGAATGTACTTGTATGTTATTTTACAGAACTTACAATTGCTTTGAAGGCTTCGGTATCATTCATGGCTAGATCAGCGAGTACTTTTCTGTTCAATTGAATTTGAGCAGTAGAAAGTAAATGCATGAAACGAGAGTAAGACATTCCGTGTTCGCGCACTGCAGCATTGATACGCTGAATCCACAAGGCTCTGTACTGACGTTTTTTCTGTTTACGACCGCTAAAGGCAAATTGCATACCTCTATCAACTGTGTGTTTGGCAGCCGTTAAAACTTTTGAACGGGCACCAAAATAGCCGCGGGCCATTTTTAATACTTTTTTCCTTCTTCTTCTTGATGCGACGGAGTTTACTGAACGTGGCATTTTTTTTGTTTTAAAAAGTGAATAAATCTACCTTAGGGGTACAGGTGAGAAGACGACCCGTAACTTTTCCACTAAAGTAGTGTTACCAAAATTAAAGATTCAACATGATCTTTACGCGCTTTGAATCACCAGGTGCACAAACCTGAGGTTGACCGAGACGTAGTTTTCTCTTTTTTGACTTTTTTGTCAAAATGTGTCTTTTGCCACTACAATCACGTACAATCTTCCCAGATCCTGACACTCTGAAGCGTTTCTTTGCGCCCGAATGAGTTTTTACCTTAGGCATTTTCTTTGATTTTATGCTGTTTAAAAAAAAGCGAATGCAAAAGTAAGATTTATTATCAATCTTTCCAAGTGATGCTCTCAAAAATAATAGTAGAAACTATTAGTTTTGTATGAACTGCATATGCTTTCTAAATTCGCTTCCTATCAGTTACTAATAGCCCTTGGGGCTTACAGCATAAGCCTGGTTGAAATTTCAAATCCAGGGCCGGCTCAAATTGTGCTATCTCTACTCGTTTTCTTTTGCACTCTATTCATTTATCTTCTGCATTATCATCAAAAAGATCCACAAATAACAAAAAAACTTAACTTCAGCCCTTATTC
>CAZNNX010000015.1:0-2405 GCA_964574485.1 uncultured Saprospiraceae bacterium
GTCTATTTTTACTTTTCTCTCATTCCAAAGTCTTTGTAAATCATGTTTATTTAGATACGGCTGTTCAGGTTTATAATATTCAACTTTAGTTTCTTGTAAATATTTTTGTAAATCACTTTTTATTAAAAAACAGGATATAACAAATCCATTGTCTCCAAAAAAACTTCTTGTTTCTGAATTGTCTTGTCCAATATAAAGCTTTGCTTCTCCATTTCCACCACCAATTTTGTTTTGCCGCACAACAAAACTATCTGCAATTGTTATTTTTTCTTTTGTATCAATAACATTATAAAATTTATTGTCTAAAACTATATCCATGTTTATTTTTTTGCATATTGTGTAATATCCATCTGTTTTAATATTGCTATAAGAACATCTACAACTATACTATTTCCTGCTTGTCTATACATTTGTGTGTCACTAACAACTTGTTTAAAATCATCACGAAAACCCATCAGTCTTAAACATTCTTTCGGTGTTAATTTTCGAATTCTTCCTTTATTGTGTGTTACATAATTATCTACGCCAGCACGATGCATTTTGTGCATTGATTGTAAAAGTGGTCTTGCAATTTCTAAATCTGTTTTTATAGTTGTTCTAAATTCTTTTGTGCCTGGGCTCAAAACATATTGCCTAACTTTTTCTGACAGGTAATACTTTTCTTCAACTTTATTAACATCAAAAATAACGTCATCAAAATCACTTTCAAGTGTTGGGTCAAAGATGAAATCTCCATGCCAATTAAA
The DNA here is from genome assembly GCA_964574485.1 of uncultured Saprospiraceae bacterium. Lineage (GTDB taxonomy): Bacteria > Bacteroidota > Bacteroidia > Chitinophagales > Saprospiraceae > Saprospira. Next base: position 747 of record CAZNNX010000015.1, read on the forward strand.
TTGTTGATTTGCCTTTTGACAAAGCGCAATGTCTCCGTTTATTTGTGTATAGCGTTTTATTCTATTTTTTGAACTAGTTACAAATTTTATTCCTTTTTCTCTTAAATAATACTTCGTTTCGATAAAATCTTCAAGAAAATCTTGCATTTTATGTTCTAATTCTATCGGCTCTGGAAAAGAAAAATTATTAGTGTGATCTTTAAATCCTACTACAAAAATTCGCTCTCGATGTTGAGGAATTCCATAATTTTTAGCGTTTAAGATTTGATAAGAATAATTATAACCAAGCTCATCAAACGTTGCTTTAATTGTTTCAAATGTATTACCATTATCATGATTTACTAATCCTTTTACATTTTCGAAAATAAAAACATTTGGTTGACTTTCTTTTACAACTCTCGCAAACTCATAAAATAATGTTCCTCTTGTATCATTTAAACCTCTCCGTTTTCCTACCATAGAAAAAGACTGACAAGGGCTTCCTCCAACAAGTAAATCTATTTTTCCTTTATATTTTTCACCATCTATATCGTGAACATCTTTATACCATGAACTTTCCTTAATATCATAATTAGCAAAATAACTTTGCTTAACAAAATCATCATTATCACATGCAAATTGTATTTCAGAATTAAGGTTTAACCTTCTAAGTGCATACTCAATTGCACCAATACCTGAAAACATTGTCCCAATTCTAATTACTGCTTTAGGATTAGAAAACTCTCTTTCTCTCCAGTCTTTTTCAAATCTTAAAGAAGTTTGTAGTGTGTTATAATTTGTCAATTTATAATTTACAATATTTAATACATCTTGATAGTTATTATAATTTTTTAATTCGTCAAAAATCTTTGATGAGTAGTGATAATTTAGAAGTATACTTTTATCTATCTTTAAAATATTACAGATACTATCTAATTGTATTATGTTAAGCTGTCGTTCATCTTTTTCAATTTTTCCAAGTGTTGATGGGTCTATATTGATATAAGAAGCTACCTTACGTAAAGGATACCCTAATTCAATCCTTTTTTGTTTAATAAATTCACCAAAAGTTATTTCCATATTTAATAATAATATTTACGGACAGTTTTGTCCAAAAATATGGAATTATTATTTAAAATGCAATTTATATCTCTTATTAAAAATCCAAAATGGTTAAATAAATTATTTATAATTTACTTTAATATTTTACAGTTACTCAGTTCACAATTAAAGCCTGTTTTATTGTCTTTAGTTAAATATATAATCGCCCATTCCAGGAATTACATTCCTGACACCTCCTCTTGGATTTTCAACATCTCCATTTCTTCTTGGTATTAAGTGGACATGAACATGCATCACAGTTTGTCCGGCAACTTTACCCTGATTGATTCCAATATTAAATCCCTCTATTGCCGGGTCATTTTTTTGTAATAGTTCTTTTGTTTGATTTAGCAATTGGTGAATTGCATTTATTTCAGCCGTTTTTAATTCGAAATAACTATCAACATGTCTTTTCGGAATTATCAGATGGTGCCCTTCGGTTACAGGATAATTGTCTTTTATTACTACTGCCAGATTGTGATTAAAAACAATTCTGTCTTCCTTTTCAATATTACAAAAGAGGCAATAATTTACTCTCTGTTCAAACAACATTACTCGTTCTCTGAAATCAGTATCATC